>DAIDJI010001055.1 GCA_027451455.1 Planctomycetales bacterium
CATCGGCGGGTCTCCGAGTCGGGCTTACCTCCGGTCTACGAGGTCAACCATCTCGACCTCTCTGTTAGTTATTATCACCCAAAAACACCCAGGCGTCAATGGGTGATAATAACTTCCCATGGTTGTCCGCCTGGGTGATAACGGGTATCATTTGGGTGTCGGGACCCGGAGAGATGCTGGTCCGCTGGCGGGAGCCACGGGCGGGGCGAGAGGCGGAGTATTCACGATGGGACGACCGAGGAAGGCAGCGAAACAGGCTCCCGCAACGGTCGAGGATCGGAGCGAGCGGGAGACCGTCATCCACATGAAGGGCTCGGCGGATTACGTGGACTGGCTGGAGGAGGTGCATCGCAAGACGCACATCCCCAAGGTCCAGATCTTCCGCATCGCCGTCGCGGAATGGGCTGCACGGAACGGGCACCGAGAGCCGCCGGAGATCTGACCGAGGGAGCGGGTCGCATTTCTCCATGCCGCCAGATAGACGCTCGGCACTAGTTGCGCGAGCTGGCCCGGCCATTCACCGGGCACCGGTCGCGCGCTCAAATCCGAGAAGTCGGGGCGGGAACCTGGGCATGCCCTGCGTGTGAGCGACGTCGTGGCGTCAGGAGCGAGTCTCGCCGGTGCCGAGGTCGCGATCGTGTCGGACATGGTCCCGATGCGCGAACACGATTTTGGATGGGCGACGCAGAGGCCACGCGAATCGCTCGCCGCTTCCCCCGGCCCGAGAGACCTGCTACAACGCGGGAACCTCGCGACTCCATCGAACCTGGATGCTTCTCTCGCCCGAGGAACCCCCTCATGTCAAGGACCACCCTCGTCGCGGCCCTGACCTGTACCGTCGCGGTTGCATCCGCCCTCGCCCAGGGAACAGGAACCAGGCCGGCCGACGACCGGCCATTCCAGCTCCACCTCCGATCGCGGACCAGGGACCGCGGCAAGATCGCAGTGACCGAGGCCCTGGCCCGCTGGGAGCCGCGGAAGTCGGCGATCATCGTCTGCGACATGTGGGACGACCACTGGTGCAAGTCGGCCGCGCGCCGCGTGGCCGAACTGGCAGGTCCGTTGAACGCGACCCTCAAGGCGGCCCGGCAGCGGGGTGTCTTCATCATCCACGCGCCCAGCACAACCACCGCGTTCTACAAAGATACCCCCCAGCGCCGGAGGGCTCAGCAGGCGCCCTACGCCCCGACTCCGGTCCCCCTGGCGACCTCGCCGCGCTGGGGGACGGCGTGGTGCTGGCCCGACGGCTGCCGCGAAGGGGTCCTCCCAATCGACGATTCCGACATGGGGTGCGATTGCGCCGAGAAGTGCGAGGTCCGATCCCCCTGGACCCGGCAGATCGCCGGGATCGAGATCGCCGAGCCCGACGCGATCACCGACGACGGCCAGGAGGTGTGGAACTTGCTCGCCGCCCGCGGGATCGAGAACGTCATGATCTGCGGCGTCCACCTGAACATGTGCGTGCTGGGGCGGCCGTTCGCCATCCGCCAGATGACGGCGCTGGGCAAGAGGGTCGCCCTGATCCGCGACCTGACCGATACGATGTACAACCACGAGCGACCGCCGGGTGTCAGCCACTTCGCCGGAACGGATCTGGTGGTCGAGCACGTCGAGTTGTACTGGTGCCCGACGTTCACCAGCACCGATATCACCGGCGCGCCACCCTTCCGGTTCCGGGGAGACCAGCGCACTGGAGATTGATTGCTGACGGACCGATTATCCCGTTCAGGCGATCTC
>DAIDJI010001056.1 GCA_027451455.1 Planctomycetales bacterium
GCTCGCCGATGGTCCGAGCGACCGCTCCCCTTCCCGATCCTGCTCGACGCCCGCCAGCGGGTGTCGCGCCAGGCCGGTATCGCCAGCACGCCGACCGCCGTGGTGGTCCTGCCGGACGGACAGGTCGTCTACCGGGGCCCGATCGATCGGCGATCGAGGGGCCTGCGAGACGCGCTCTCGGCTCTGGAAAACGGCCTGCTTCCCACGATCACCGAGGAGCCGTCGCGGGGACGGCCCATCCCGCCGACGGCGGCGAGCCCCGGCCCTGAGAGGCCGATCACCTTTAACAAAGACGTCGCACCGATCCTGTGGAACAATTGCGCCCGATGCCACCGGCCGGGCGAGGTCGGCCCGTTCTCGCTCCTCACCTACCGGGACGCCGCGAAGCGAGCCTCGTTCCTGCTGGAGGTGATCGAATCGGGGCAGATGCCGCCCTGGAAGGCACATCCGGGAGCCGGCGTCTTTCTCGACGCGGCCCGGCTCTCGATCCTGGAGAAGGAGACGCTGGCCCGATGGGTCGAGACAGGATGCGCAGAGGGCGATCCTGCCGACCTTCCGCCCAGGCCAGGCTTCCCCGAGGGCTGGGCACTCGGCCCGCCCGACCTGATCCTCACCATGCCCAAACCCTGGGAGCAGCATCCGGAAAAGTTCGACACCTACCGGGCCTTCGCGCTACCGATGCCGACCGATCGCGACGTCGCGCTGACGGCCGTCGAGTTCCACCCGGGCAATCGCAAGATCGTCCATCACAGTCGGCTCCACGTCGACGAGACCGGCGACGCCCGCCGTCGCGAGGAGAGCGACCCTGCGCCCGGTTTTGCTGGCTGGCGGGGCCGGAACATCATGGAGCTTCCCTATCCCGGCATCGGCGGATGGACGCCCGGACTGACCCCCCGACACTCGCCTGAGGGCTCGGGCCGGATCATCCGCCGCGGCAGTGACGTCGTGCTCCAGGTCCACTATCACCCGAGCGGAAAGGTGGAGACCGATCAATCCAGCGTCGGTCTCTACTTCGCCAGGGGCCCGCTCGCGCGGCCGATGGCCGGACTCTCGATCTCGACCGATCGGATTCATATCCCCGCCGGCGCCAAACGGCAGCCGCTGATCCAGGCCGCCCGGGTCAAGGCCGACATCCGACTCTATACCGTCGTCCCCCATGCCCACTACCTTTGCCGGGAGTTTCGCCTCTCGGCCACCCTCCCCGATGGCACCGTCCAGCCGCTCCTCTGGATCACCGACTGGAACTTCGACTGGCAGGACCAGTATCGGTTCGCCCGGCCCGTTCGACTGCCGAAGGACACCATCCTCACCTTCGCCGCCTACTTCGATAACTCCGAGGAGAACCCGCGCAACCCGAACCACCCGCCGCGTCTCGTGCGTTACGGGATTCAGAGTCAGGACGAGATGTGCGCCTGCCACCTCGAATTCCTGCCCGAGGAAAGTTCCGGCTATGCCGAGTATCCAAACAAATCGCCGTTTGGGATGTAATTGACCGTCCCCTCGCGATCGCGAGATCCGAAGAACCACGCCCGATCCTTCTTCTTCGCCCGACCCGACGGCCCAATCGCCGTGTCTTCCATGCATCGGGACCAACCCTGGGGCATAATCCGCGAGAGGAAACTCTGAGGCCTCCAGGGAGGTGTGCGCCGTGAGAACATTCCGACCGATGCTCGTCGCTGTTTTGCTGAGTCTCCTCGCGTGGGCTCCGAGCCAGGCCGAGGGCAGCGAATTTTATTA
>DAIDJI010001057.1 GCA_027451455.1 Planctomycetales bacterium
TCATCGACCGCGGCTACGCACTGGCGACCGCTCATTATGAGGACATCGAGCCCGATTTCGACGGCGGATACCGGTACAGCGTTCGGGCGCTCGTTCACCCCGACGGCAAGGGCCGCCCAGCGCCCGACGAGTGGGGCGCCATCGGAGCCTGGGCGTGGGGCCTCGCCCGGGCGCTCGATTACCTGGAGACCGTCCCGGAGGTCGACGCCAGGAAGGTCGCCGTGATGGGTCATTCGCGGCTGGGCAAGACGGCTCTCTGGGCGGGCGTGATCGAGCCTCGATTCGCCCTCGTGATCGCGAACAATTCGGGATGCGGCGGCGCTGCCCTCTCGCGCCGGATCTTCGGCGAGACGGTCGGCCGGATGAACCGCTCGTTCCCGCACTGGCTCTGTGCGAACTTCCAGAAATACAGCGACCGCGAGGCCGACCTTCCGTTCGACCAGAACGAACTGATCGCCCTGATCGCTCCGCGCCCGGTCCTGATCTGCTCGGCCGACCAGGACCTCTGGGCCGACCCCAAGGGCGAATTCCTGGGAGCCCTCGGCGCCGATCCGGTCTATCGCCTGCTCGGCACCGATGGCCTGGCCGTCCGCCAGATGCCGGCTCCGTCGCGAGACAGCCTCGTGAACAGCACGATCGGCTATCGCTTCCGGCCCGGCAAGCACGACGTCACCCCCGACGACTGGGAAGCTTACCTGAACTTTGCCGATCGTCACTTCCACCACGGCTCACGATGAGGACGTGGTGACCGACGTCGGAAAAGGCGTCGTCCCTGATCGAATTCCCGATAACCGACCGCCCCGACCACGCCGCCGAGAAATCCGGCCAGGACGATCGGCCACCAGGGTCGGGGCGCGGGTCGGATCCTGAGGAAGACCGGACTGACGATCGGCGCGGGCTTCGTGGCGCTCGGTTCGGGCGGCTCCACGATCGGCGTGGGCGCATCGGCGACGACCGGCGCGGGAGTGGGCGGGTCGATCGTCCAGGGGGTGGCCAGCGGTCTGAACAGGAGTCTGCCGGCGGGTGCTGTCTCAAGCCGGATCGTCGCGAACGGGTGACGCATCCAGTCGGACTGCTCGTCGGCCTCCGCGGCGATCGCCGGGTCGGATGTCGCCACGACCAGGGAATCGGTCGGCGGTCGAGCGGAGCCCCGGCGTTCTCCCGAAGAATCATCCATCCACGCGTTCTCCCACGCCAGACGAGCGAGCGTATCCGGCGTGGTTTCCTGGGCTTGCATCTCGGATGCCTTCCGGGCGGTCCGTTGTGGTTTCCGGCCCGAGCTTTGGGGTGAAGCTGGGGTTTGCCGCGATCTTTCCCGGTTTGATCCTGTGTCCTGTAGGGATTGGTCTCGTTCTGCCGATAGTTCCGATGGAGCGGAGGAGCCGTCACGTGAGAGCGGCCGTCGCGCGCCGGTCGTCGGGACCCGGGAGGAGAGACGGATGGCGCGGAAGAGGGAAGGCCTGAGGCGGACCGGTCTGGTCCTCGTGATGGGCGGGGCCCTTTCGATCGGGCCCGGGGCGCGGGCTCAGGATTCCGGCAATCGACCAGGGTGGTCGCCGCCGACCTGGTCGCGGTCCACGGCCCGGTACGACCGATCGCTCCGCCCGGTCTCGTCGAGCTGGGCGCAACCGGCCTCCGCCACGCGGACGCCCCTGGCGCCTTCGTCCTCATCCTCGCCCTCGCCCTCGCCCTCGACAATGCCGCTCGGATCGCCACCGGCGCCCGCCTCACCGGCAC
>DAIDJI010001058.1 GCA_027451455.1 Planctomycetales bacterium
GGTCGATTGCTCCTTGCCGTCGCTGATCACGATCGAACAGGGAATGGCCCGGTATTTCCCGGCGGGGACCTGCACCTCCTCGGCCGGTCCCTCCGTCCCCTCAACCTTCATCTTTCGCCCACCGACCGTGATCTCGCTGTTCCAATGCTCGCCCGCCTTGACCGGATACTTGATCAGGCGAAGCGGGGGCGAGAGATCGAGGTTATGCATCCGGTCCCGATAGACGCCGGCCGTATCGCTGTGCAGGTGCTCGGTGTACGGGCTCTTTTGCCCCCGCGCGATGACCTCCAGCCGGGCCAACTCCCTCCCTTCGATCCGCTCGAGCTTTTCGATCTGGTAGACGAGCGGGACCTTCTGCCCGTTGCCGGTCTCAATCTCGTAATGCCATTTGGTCCCGACCGCGAGCGGATAATAATCGGCGGCCTTCTCCGTCGGTGGCGCGCTTCCTTTTTCCTTCGTCGCCTGGCCAACCGCCGGGCGTGGAGCCCCTGCGCTAACGATGGCCAGGGCAACGAGCATCGTGCCGATCACCTTCCTCATCGGGACGCCTCCCGCGGCCAGGTTGTTGGCTCGATCGCAACGAACCCGCGGAACCACCCGGCCGCCCGGGGTCCGCGAGTCTGCCGCATCATATCCGCACCGCGCCCGCGCTGTCAGCGCACGATCCGATCCGCAGGCCGCGGTGCCGCGGTGGCCGCGGTGCTGAAGACGTCGACCGGGCAAGATGGCCTGACCCCGATAAGAGAACGGATCGGGGGACGGCGTCGCCTCGTGCAACGCTTCGGGCCACCCTGCCGCACCCGTCCCCACAAGAAGACACGCAAATCCCCCCGGGGAGCGAGCGCCCGATTGCGAAACAAATCGGCCTGTAAGCCTTTTCGATCCATCGCAGCGCTTTCTGTTCGCGACGATTGACGAGGTCTCCTTGACCCATTCGGGCGTACAGAATAAACTTCCGTCCATGGGGACGCGACGGGCGCTCAAGGCAGTGGGGCATCTCGACGCCGACTGCTTCTACGTGTCGGCGGAACGGGTGCGCGACGACTTCCTCCGGGGTAAGCCGGTGGGGGTACTGGGCAACCAGGGTGCCTGCGTGATCGCCAAGAGCTACGAGATGAAGGCGGCGGGGGTGGCGACCGGGATGCCGATCTGGGATGCCCTGGTGCGGTGTCCGGAGGGGGTCTACGTCAAACGGGATTTCCGATGGTACGAGGTCCTGAGCCGGCAGATGCTGGAGGTGGTCCAGGAGTGGTCGCCACGGGTCGAGTATTACTCGATCGACGAGTTCTTCTTCGCGGCCGAGCCAGGCCCGGACGGTTCGTTTCAGCGGCTGGCCGAGCGGATCCGGGGGGCGATCCTCGAGCGAGTCGGGGTGCCGGTGACGGTCGGGATCGCGCGGACGCGTACCCTCGCCAAGCTGATCTCCGACATGGCCAAGCCGTTCGGCGCCCTCGCGATTCTGGACCGTCGGGCCGAGGAGGAACTGCTGGCCGAGCGGCCGGTGACGGAGATCACCGGGATCGCCGGCCGTCGGGCCGCCCGGCTTTCGCCCTGGGGGATCCTCACATGCCTCGACCTGGCGCGGGCCGATCGCCGGCTGGTTCGCTCGCTTTTGACGGCGACGGGCGAGGCGCTCTGGTGGGAGCTCAACGGCGAGGATGTCCGGCCGATCCAGTCCCGTCGGCCGTCGCACAAGGCGCTCTCGCGGGGCGGGAGCTTCGGCGAGGCGACTCACC
>DAIDJI010001059.1 GCA_027451455.1 Planctomycetales bacterium
CCTGGTTTCCGATGAGGCGGGCCCTGCCGATGCCGACTGGAAAGACCCCGGCGCCACGCCGGAGACCCTGGCCTTCCTGCAATACACCTCCGGATCGACTGCCGCGCCCAAGGGCGTGATGATCTCTCATGGCAACCTGCTCGCCAACTCGGAACGAATCCAGGCGGTCTTCGGCTCGGCCGCCGGCGAGCGGGGCGTCTTCTGGCTCCCGCTCTTCCACGACATGGGCCTCATCGGCGGCGTGATCCAGACGCTCTACTGCGGCGGTTCCAGCACGTTGATGTCCCCCGTCTCGTTCCTCCAGCGCCCGCTCCGGTGGCTTGAAGCCATCAGCCGGACCGGTGCGATCATCAGCGGGGCGCCGAACTTCGCTTATGACCTCTGCGTCGAGAAATCGACGCCCGATCAGCGTGCTGCGCTCGATCTTTCGCGGTGGAGGGTCGCCTTCAACGGAGCGGAGCCGGTCCGGGCCGAGACCCTGGAGCGATTCGCCGAGGCGTTCGCGCCGGCGGGCTTTCGTGCTGAGGCGTTCCTTCCCTGCTACGGCCTGGCCGAGGCCACCCTGCTCGTCTCGGGCAATCCAACAGGCAAGCGTCCCGTGATCCTCTCGGTGGATGCGGCCGCACTTGGCCGCGGCGAGGCGTCCGAGCCGGCCGAGAACGCGACAATCACTCGCCTCGTCAGCAGCGGGCGCCCCGCCGAGGGCCACACCGTCGCGATCGTCGACCCGGCCACCGGGATCGAGCGTCCCGAGGGACAGGTCGGCGAGATCTGGGTCTCCGGCCCAGGTGTCGCCCGGGGCTACTGGAATCGCCCCGAGGAGTCGGCCCGATCCATGGGCGCGACCCTCGAAGGCCGGGAAGGCGCGACGTTCCTCCGGACCGGTGACCTGGGCTTCCTTCGCGGCGGCGAGGTCTTCGTCGCGGGGCGGATCAAGGACCTCATCATCCTCCGCGGGCGAAACCTCTATCCACAGGACGTCGAGTGGGCGGCCGAGCGGTCGCACCCGGCCCTCCGGGCGGCCGGTGCCTCGGCGTTCTCCGTCGAGATCCACGGCGAGGAACGGCTCGCGGTCGTCGTTGAAACCGAGCGAAGACTCCCCTCGGGCGCCAGTGTCGAGATTTTCACGGCGATCCGAAGGGCCGTCGCCGAGGCCGTCGACGTCGAGGTCTCGGCCATCCGGATCATCAGGCCGGCCACCCTCCCGCGCACGTCGAGTGGCAAGGTTCAGCGCCACGCCTGTCGCGAGGCATTCCTCGCCGGATCGCTCGAGACCGTCGCCGAGCCTTTTCCACGGCAAGCACCATGGAATCACTCAAATCCAGAGTCCACGAAGTGCTGGACCGGCACGGGCTCGACTACGATCTCGCCTGGTCGTTCACAGGCAAGCCCTATCTCACTCCAAAGGGATCCCTGGTCGATGCGATCGCCGATGCGATCCGGAAAACGAAGGGGATCGAGCCCGAGCTTTCCACTTCAGGGGGCACCTCGGACGGCCGCTTCATCGCCGACATCTGCCCTCAGGTCGTCGAATTCGGGCCGCTGAATGCCACCATACACAAGATAAACGAATGCGTCGCGGTCGAGGACATCGAGCCGCTCCTGTTCCTGTTCAAATCGCTGCTGGACAAGCTCCTGATCAGCGTGGCCCAGACACGGCGATCGCTCGCGGAGCTTCGCATCGCCGTCCGGCTGGACGATCGCACGGAGCTGGAGCACCGGCTCAC
>DAIDJI010001060.1 GCA_027451455.1 Planctomycetales bacterium
GGACGCCGCCATAGCTCCCGCGAAGATCGCTGGCTGGAGCCGGCTCCTACAACAATCCAACCTGGCGCCGGACACCTTGCGTCATTGGGATAACGGCCATGAGTCCAGGGGACGTGCCTCCCTGGTCCATGCCGCGGGAAGAAGCAGGTTCACTTTTTCCTGCCGATCGCCTAAGACTAAGGGCCCGGACCGGGCTTCCTGGTTAGATGGCCGGCGGGACGACCTGGGTGATCTGCCGGGCGGTTCGGCCGAAGAAGTAGTTGAACATCAGCGCGAACTCGGCGTCGAACGGCTTCGGGGTACTGACCGGAGTCACGAGGGCGGCCGTGAGCATCGACTTGCCGCGGAAGAGGACGTTCAGGCCGTAGGTCAGGTTGCAATCGTAGGCGGAGGCCGCGGGATCGTAAAAGTTATAGGGATTCCGGTGGTTGAACGGCGAGTTGACGTGGACCTCGAATGTGGGTGCGATCGCGGTGATGGCGCGGGTTAGATCGTTGGTCCGGTAGACGAAGTAGCCGATTCCGATGTCGTTGTACATCAGGGAGACGTCGGCGTTGTTGGTTGGGAAATTGAAGCCGTTGAAGCCCTGGAGGTAGACGCGGTCCATCCTCCAGATATAGGCGATGAAGGGCTGGAAATAGGTGGTGTTGAGGCTGTTGAGGTACGGGGCGCCGGCGAACCGTCCCGGCCCGTTGGACGGGGTGAGGTCGAGCCCGGCCGAGATCAGGCTCCCGGTGGCGCGGTTCTGCTTGAGGATGTACTTGGCGAAGATGTCGAGGTTGCCGAGGGAGGTCGAGGTCGGGGCCGCAACGCCGCTGGCGAAGCTGGTGGCCGAGAGCGAGTTGAGCGGGAGGCGGATCCCGATGGAGCCGTTGCCCTGGTCAAACGTTTTCTCGAAGCCCCAAACGTAGACAGAGGCGTTCATTCGATTGATGGGCGACCGCTCGGCGGTGTTCACCGTGGAATTGAGATTTGTGTAATAATTGTAATCAAAGAAGACACGGTCCATGGGTCTCGGTGACTGATTTTCAGACATCTTGAAGTTGCGGACGGTCGGATAGAGCAGCGCCAGGCCGTGCGGGCCGGGCGGGGGCGGAGGCGCGGGCGAGAGCGCGGAGTGGGCGTAGTACGGGCTGAGGTCGCCGAGCATGTTCGGGGTGAATCCCGGGTCCTCGGCCTGGCCGGACTGGGTCCCGAGCGAAGCGATATTCGTCGGTGCGGGGGTTTCCGGACCACCCGCGGAATCAAGCCCGCCGGTGGAATCGATGGCGGCCGAGTAGCCGGAACCGGTTCCTGCTCCAGACGCGCCGGCGCCGGCGCTAGCGTTGGCCGAGGCCGAGCCGGGGGTCGATGGTCCGGCGAGTCCAGGCTCCGCGCCGGGAGTCGACGAGGGGAAGGGCGTGCCCGGGCCCAGGGTCGGCCCGATCGGGAAGGCGGCTGAGCTTCCCGGATAGCCGGCGATGCCCGCCGCGGCCTGTGGCGAGGCGACGGGCCCGAATCCGGGCGACCGATTGCTGCCCGGATAGGGCGTCGCCCTGTTCAGGGGTCCGGAGGAGGCTCGACGGCCCTCGGCGGCTTCCGTCATCGTCGAGGAGGGCGCGGCGGGAAACTGCGCACCGCGCTGAGGGTAGGGGACCGCGGTCGAGGTCGGAGCCTGTCCACTCGGTTGAACCGGCCGAGCGGCGCCGGCGGCTCTCGGTCTCGACGAGTAGCCGTT
>DAIDJI010001061.1 GCA_027451455.1 Planctomycetales bacterium
TACCGGGTTCGTGTGGGTGTGCGGCGAGCGGTTCTGCGTCCGCAACAGCGGGGCCCAGGCCGTTGTCGAGGGAACCGGCGACCACTGCTGCGAATACATGACCGGCGGTGTCACCATCGTCATCGGACCGACGGGTCGAAACTTCGCCGCCGGGATGAGCGGTGGGATGGCCTTCGTCTTCGACGAGGAGCAAGACTTCCCCCAGCGATGCAACCTGGGGATGGTGGCCCTGGAGCCGATGGCCGAACCTGAGGACATCGAGCTGGTCCGTGATCTGTTGATCCAGCACGCCGGTTACACCGGTAGCGAGGTCGCCAGGCGGCTCCTCGGCGACTGGGAATGGTCGGTAAACAGGTTCGTCAAGGTCATGCCGGTCGATTATCGCCGGGTGCTGGAGGCCCAGCGGTCCGCCGCCTCGAACGGCTCGGCGCATGCCCGCGATCGGAGCGAGAAGATGGAGGTGACCCGTGGGTAAGCCGACCGGATTCCTGGAGATCCCCCGCGAGATGCCGACCCGCCGGCCCGTCTCGCAACGAATCGCCGATTTCCTCGAGGTCTACAATCCCTTCCCCGAGGAGAAGCTCCGCTCTCAGGGGGCGCGGTGCATGGACTGCGGTATCCCGTTTTGTCACCAGGGATGCCCGCTCGGCAACCTGATCCCCGACTGGAACGACCAGGTCTACCGCAACCAGTGGAGCGCAGCGATCGACCGTCTGCATGCCACCAATAACTTCCCCGAATTCACCGGCAAGCTTTGCCCGGCGCCCTGCGAAGCGTCATGCGTCCTGGGGATCAACGACGACCCGGTCACGATCAAGCAGATCGAGGCCAGCATCATCGAGCGGGCCTGGGACGAAGGATGGGTCGTTCCACAGCCGCCGAAGATCCTCACCGGCAAGACAGTGGCCGTGATCGGCTCGGGCCCGGCGGGCCTGGCCTGCGCCCAGCAACTCGCCCGTGCTGGTCATTCCGTCACCGTCTTTGAGCGTGACGACCGGATCGGCGGCCTCCTGCGGTACGGCATCCCCGACTTCAAGATGGAGAAGCGGTTCCTCGACCGGCGACTTCAGCAATTGGAGGCTGAGGGGGTCGTCTTCCGCCCGGGGATGAACGTCGGTGTCGACATCACCGCCGACGAGATCCTGAAGTCGTTCGACGCCGTCGCCCTCTGCGGCGGTGCGACCTTGCCCCGCGACCTGCCGATCGAGGGGCGATCGCTGAAGGGAATCCACTTCGCGATGGACTTCCTCACGAAGCAGAACAGGCGGGTGGCCGGCGACCCAGTCGACGCTGCCTTCATCGATTCCCGCGATCTCGACGTGATCATCATCGGCGGCGGTGACACCGGCGCGGACTGCCTCGGAACGGTCCATCGCCATCGATGCCGGAGCGTTCATCAGTTCGAGATCGTCCCGCGTCCGCCCGACTCGCGGACACCGACCAACCCCTGGCCACAGTGGTCGAACATCTTCCGGGTCTCCTCGGCCCATGAAGAGGGCGGCATCCGCGAATACTCGATTCAGACCCGCAAGTTCCTCGGCGATGAGAACGGCCATGTCCGTGCGCTGGAGACGGTCCAGGTTGAGATGAAGTCGGTCGACGGCCGGCTGACGTCCATCCAGAAGCACCTGGGACGGCTGTTGCCGCGACACGCGTTCAAGCTGCTCGACGCCCAGACGGCCCGGATCGTGGCGGGCGAGTC
>DAIDJI010001062.1 GCA_027451455.1 Planctomycetales bacterium
TCGCGGCGGAGCGGCGTTGCGAGCGATGGGACCGTGAACTTCAGGAGGCCCCGCAACCGGGCCTCGGGCCGATCCGGGTGGGAGCGCTCGTCTCGTCGTTCACGCGGGAAGAGTACGTCGCGACCGTTCGGCGCGTCCTTGAATACATCGCGGCCGGCGACATCTTCCAGGTGAACCTCTCGCAGCGCTTCGAGGCGAGGGGCGAGGTCGATCCGCTGGCTCTCTTTTTGAACCTCCGCGACCGGAGCCCCGCGCCGTTCTCGGCGATGCTCCGATGGGACGATCGGGCAGTCGTCTCGGCGAGCCCGGAGTGGTTCTACCAGACGAGGGGCGATCGGATCGTCACCCGGCCGATCAAGGGAACGCGGCCCCGCGGTCGGTCGCCCGAGGAAGACCAGGCACTCGCGATCGAGCTGGCCGGCTCGCCCAAGGACCGCGCAGAGCTGACTATGATTGTGGACCTCGAACGCAACGACCTGGGGCGCGTCTGCCGGTATGGGTCGGTGGTCGTCCGCGATGCCCTGACGGTCGAGTCGTTTGCCCAGGTGCATCACCTGGTTGCGACCGTCGAGGGGCGGCTGCGCCCGGACGTCGGCGCTGGGGATGTGATCCGGGCGATGTTCCCGGGCGGGTCGATCACCGGGGCACCCAAGATCCGGGCGATGGAGATCATCGACGAGCTGGAGCCGAACCGACGGAGCCTCTACACCGGCGCGATCGGGTATCTTGGTCGCGGCGGCTCGAGCGCGTTCAACATCGCGATCCGGACGATCCTCGTGGAAGGGGATCGGTTGAGCTATCAGGTGGGCGGCGGGATCGTCGCCGACTCGGAACCGGAGGCCGAGTACGAGGAGACTCTCGCCAAGGGACGCGGTCTTCACTCGGTGGTTCGATCCTCATGATCTGGTATCGCGGGCAAATTGTGGCTGAGGAAAAGGTGCGGGTCGATGCCCGCGATCGGACGTTCGAGCACGGGCTCGGACTCTTTGAGACGTTCCGGACGTGGAACGGTCGAGCCTCGCTGATCGGGCGGCATCGGGATCGGATGCAAAGGTCGGCGGAGTCGCTCGGACTCGACTTCGATCCGGTCGAACTGCCCGACGAGGAAGCGGTGCGCCTCCTTCGCGGTGAGGACTCCGGAGATCTTCGACTGAGGATCGTGATGTCGGGAGGGTTCGAGGGGCGATCGACCGTCTGGATGACGGCGGGGCCGCTTCCGCCCGCTTCAAAAACCGGAGGGGCGCGAATCGATCGAAGCCGGTTCGCTGATCCCGACGACCCCCTCGCGCGGCACAAGACGCTCAACTACTGGCGTCAACGTATCGAGCAGGAACGAGCCGCCGCCGAAGGCGCCGATGAGGTCCTCTCCGTGACGCCTGACGGGCGGATCTGCGAGGGGCTCCGGTCGAACCTCTTTCTTGTGCGCAAGGGGAGGCTCGTCACGCCGACGACCGACCTGCCGATTCTCCCCGGCGTGATGCGGGAGGCCGTGATCGATCGGGCCCGAGCCGTCGGGATCGAGGTCGTCGAGGGGACGATTCGGATCGAGGAAATCGCCGACTTCGACGAGGCTTTCCTCACAAACTCAGTCCGGGGCATGCTGCCGGTAAGCCGGCTCCTGGGAACAGAATTCCCGGCGACCGGGGGCCTCACCGCCGGGCTCTGGGATCAGGTCCGAGGATGGCTCGAATCATCGGGAT
>DAIDJI010001063.1 GCA_027451455.1 Planctomycetales bacterium
ACAAGTTCTCGCTCGTGCGATCGGTCCACCACGGCGGCGCTGCGGTCCACGACGCCGGATGGCAGATGATGCAAACCGGCCGCCTCTTCGCCGGCGGAGTCAACACGCCACATATCGGTTCGGTCGTCGGCTACCTCGAAGGGCGCAAGACCGACCTGCCGCCGTTCGTTGTCCTGCCCGAGTTGATGGGCCGGGGCGGCGGGAACCTGCCCAACGGACAGGCCGGCGGCTTCCTCGGCAAGGCAAATGATCCGTTCTCCCTCAATGCCGACCCGTCCCGCCCCAACTTCCGCGTGCCTGACCTCCTTCCGCCGAAGGAAATCGGCACCGTCCGCCTGGAGCGCCGACGCAAGATCCGAGAGATGGTCGACGACGCCGTCGCCACCTTTGAGGCTTCCGAGGATGCCGCGCTGCTCAACGACAACTTTCACTCAGCCTTCCGCCTGATGACCAGCGCGGAAGCCCGGCGCGCGTTCGACCTCTCCGAGGAGCCGGAGACCGTCCGCGAACACTACGGAATGACCCGCTTCGGCCAGTGCTGTCTGCTGGCTCGTCGGCTGGTTGAGTCGGGCGTTCGGTTCGTCACGATCAACGCGTTCCTGACCGTCTTCGACGAGATCACCTGGGACATCCACGGCTCGAAGCCGTTCACGTCGATCGAGGGGATGCGCGACATCGTCTGTCCGATGTACGACCGTGCCTACTCGGCCCTGATCGAGGACCTCTCCCAGCGCGGTCTGCTCGACCGAACTCTTGTCTGCAACCTGGCGGAGTTTGGCCGGACGCCCCGGATCAACCCGGCCGGCGGTCGCGACCACTGGCCGCTCTGCTTCACGGTCGGATTCGCTGGCGGTGGCGTGCAGGGGGGCCGGGTGATCGGGGCCAGCGACCCGATCGGCGCCGTGCCGGCGGATCGCCCGGTCGAGCCGGCGGATGTCGCTGCGACCATCTTCCATAGCCTCGGCCTCAAACTCGAGACGACTCTTCCCGGCCCCGCCGGGCGGCCGTTCCCGATCGTCGACATCGGCCACCGCGAGATCCACGAACTCTTCTAACAAGCTCTGCGAGTCTGGCGACGGGCTCCGAGTCTTCGATGTGCCTGTCCGCGTTTTCTCAGGGCTTCTCGGCGAGGTGATCGGCATGAGGATTCGATCGGCGCTGTTTTTTGCGTGGTCCTTCCAGGCGGCGATGGCGATGACCTCCGCCCGGGCTGGCGAGGAAGCCGCCCTGCTCCCGTCGAGCTTCGTCCTCGACGCGCCTCAGGCTCGCCAGCGGTTGATTCTCCAGGAGTCCCGGAACGGCGAGATCGCGAAGCAGGTTGTCTCGGGCGTCGGCTGGTCGTCGAGCGATCCAGCCGTCGTTGAGGTGAAGGAAGGCCTTGTGAAGCCGCTCCGCGACGGTCGGGCGACGATCACCGCGAGATCAGGGAACCGGGTCGCGACGGCCCGCGTCGAGGTCCGTGGGATGGGCCAGCCGATCGTCTGGAGCTTCCGCAATCACGTCGAGCCGGTGCTGGCCCGGCTCGGCTGCAACTCGGGGGCCTGCCACGGCGCACTGGCCGGCAAGGGAGGCTTTCGGCTCTCGCTCCGCGGATATGACCCGCCGGCCGACTACTTCAACATCGTCAAGCAGGACCGGGGCCGCCGCGTGGATCTCGCGGACCCCGGTCGGAGCCTGGTCCTCGCCAAGCCGTCCGG
>DAIDJI010001064.1 GCA_027451455.1 Planctomycetales bacterium
AATCTGCTGGATGCTATTCTGAATCGCCGACGTATCGTTGTTGCCGAGCGCCTGGCGAAAGGCGGTGAGCGCGGAAAACACCTGGTCGAAAAGGGCGCCGTTGGTCCCGGGATCGTGGGCCTCGGCACCGGCCGTCGGTCCGCCGACCGGGACGCCGAAGGTCGGGACCTTGCCGCCGGCCGCGACGGCGAACGTCGGGATGGCCGAGGCGACCTCGGCGAGGACCTCGTTCGATCGGGTCGGGCCGCCGCCGGGGCGGTTGAGCAGGATGGCGAAGATGTCGAGGTCGGGAAGCGAGCCGTCCCTCGGCGGAAGTGCCGCGGCCGAGTATTGCAGTCGGCCGTCGGCGTTGACGTAGCAGCCGGCCTTCTCGGCGAAGGTCGCACCGGCGAGGACGACGTCGGCCTTGTGGGCCAGCGGCGTCACGTTTGTGTCCTGCACGACCAGGAACTTGACCGACGACCGGAGCGTCTCCGACTGGGCCTCGTCGATCCAGGGATCGATCGCGTCGGAGGCGACGTAGAGCCCCTGGAACTCACCGGCGCCGGCGCGTCGGACGAGTTCGTCGAAGCTGATGACGTTGTTCTGGAAGTGCTCCAGGACGGCCTCGACGCCTCGGCGGTTCGGGCACTTCTCGGCGTGGATCGTGAACGGGCGGGGGACGACGAAGCTGGTGTCGCCGGTCCGTCCCTTCGTCTGGTCGGGCCGGAAGGTCTGGTCGGTCCCGGAGATCGGGACGGGTCCGATCGCGAGGACGTTGGCCGGGTTCAGGTCCTTGAGGTACCGGGCGAAGAGGTAAGCTTCCTCAACGGTGAGGAACGGCGAGAGGACGCCGGCGACCACTCCGCCCGCGGCGGCGATCTCGCGGAGCCGGCGATCGACGGCCTTGACGGCCTCGTCCGCGGGGGCGGCCCGATGGTCCCCCTTTTCCAGGAGGTACATCGCCGAGATCAGGTTGGGATCGTTGGCGGCCTTGTAGCTGTAGCGTCCCTCGTCGCAGATCCAGAAGTCGTTGACGTGGGGATTATGCCTTGGCTTGAACCGCCAGAGGGCGCCTCGGTTTTCCTGGGCGCTGACGTTGCAGCCGGTCGAGCAGCGGGTGCAGATGGTGTCGTGCCCCGAGAGGAACCAGACCCGCTGCTTGTGGAGGAAGTCCTTGTCGAGCAGGGCACCGACCGGGCAGAGGTCGACCACGTTGGAGGCCAGCGGGTTATCGACGGAGCGGCCCGGGAAGACGTCGATCTCGGCGTGGTTGCCCCGCCTCATCACCTCGAGTTCGCCCGTCTGGGTGATCTCCCGGGTGAAGCGGACGCACCGCGTGCACATGATGCAGCGGTCCTGGTTGAGCTGGATGTTCGCCGAGACTTCCTTCTTCGGGTTGACCAGCCGCTCCTCGACGAACCGGTGCTCGGACTGGCCGAAGTGGAAGCTGTAGTCTTGCAGTCCGCACTCGCCGGCCTGGTCGCAGACGGGGCAGTCGAGCGGGTGGTTCAGGAGGAGGTACTCCATCACCATCCGCTGATGCCGATCTGTTGTCCCAGGCCTCCGCTTGCGTTACTACTGCCATAATAGCACGGGCTATTACCCGATACGGCGATTTTCTCATCCGATTGCGAGGTGCTGACCTGTACGCCTTCCGATCGGAGGATCGTCACGGCTCGATGTTCGGCACGAGAAGAACGGTAGTCT
>DAIDJI010001065.1 GCA_027451455.1 Planctomycetales bacterium
GCGAGGGGAGCCCTGCCGAAAAGGGCGGCCTGAAGGGCGGCGACGTCATCATCGGGCTGGCGGGCAAAAAGGTCGGCACGATTTACGACTACATGGAGATCCTCGGAGCCCACAAGCCCGGTGACGACGTTGAGGTAATCGTGAAACGCGGAGGGGCCGAGGTCAAGCTCCGCGTCAAGCTGGGCAGCCGACCCGGGCGTTGAGGGACGGCCTGATGTCGGTCCCGAACTCTGGATGGTTGCTGCGATTTGCTGCGATCCTCGCGATTCTTCCGGGCTGCGATCCAACCTCGCGGGATGGGCTCGTCATTGCGACACCCTGGTCCCCGAACGATCGCAGCCGGATCGCGCAGGGATTTGAGGACTGGCTCGCAGCTTCCGGTCGCAGTCCTGTGCGTCTCGACTGGACGATCCTCGATCCGGGCGATGACCTTTCGGCAATGGCGGTGCGTCGGCATCCTCCCGATCTATTGCTCGGGGCGCCGGCCAGGGATCTCGATCGACTGACGCGCTCGGGGCGCCTGGCTCCTTTACCCATCACGGGTTCTCCGGCCTGGGCCATCGCCCGGGAGGAAACCCTCAAAGCGAGACCGGTCGGCCATGGTCTCCCGTTCGCGGATCCCCGCCGCGACCCAATCGCGATCGCCTGGGCTGAGAGTCAGCTCGTCGAGGACCGGTTCGCCACGGGCTATTCTCGACTGGTTCGCGAGGCCGGGATGGATCATCGAATCCCCCGGCGCCCAGGCGCTCCGGCAGCGACTGTCTCCCGGGACGAGCTCGATCGGACCGTCACGTTCGAGCCTGACGACAAAGGAACGATCCGATGGATGCAGGGCGTAGCGATCGTTGCCGGCACTCGCCACCCGGAAGAAGCACGGCTTTTCGTCGAGTACCTGGCCGCGATGGGAGCCGCTCGGCCGAGCTCTCCTGCCCCGAATCGCCACTCTGAGGCGAGCCTTGAACTTCTCGCCGACCTGCTGGGCGCCACTCTCGTCGATGCGCAGGATGAGTTGCACGCCGCCTGGAACGTCCTGGAGAAAGCGGGCTCGCCGGCGGCTCCGCTTCACGCCCTGATCGAACCTCCACCCTGGCCGCCGGCCTCGATCACAAGGATCCTCGATCGGGAGGGGGAGCCGGCAATGGCGATGATCGAGGCCCTCGCCGGTCAGATTGCTACCGAGCCGGCCTCGCGGGCCTGGCTGGTCAAGAGCTGGCTCAGACCCCGGAGGGCGATCGATTTCTTGACGCTCGAAGAACTCTCCCGGGCGAACGACGGGCGACTCTACCGCGAACCCAGGTTTCGCGACTGGCTCCGCGCCGAGTGGACGGCGTGGGCACGCCAGCGGTATCGTCGGGTGGTCCGGGCGATCGAGAATGCCCGAGACTCCGTCGCCGCCCCTTCCCCTTGATCGATCGCTGGGGTCCTGATGCTTCGCGTCCAGATCGAAGGTCTGATCAAGCGATATGCGGGCGTGGCCGCGCTCGACGGTGTCTCGATGGAATTGAGGCCGGGCGAACTGGCTTTTGTCCTCGGTCCCCCCGGCTCAGGCAAGTCGACGCTCGTCTACGCCATGACCCGGCTGCTGCGCGCGCCGGGTCTCATCAGCGGCGGCCGGGTCCTGCTGCACACGACCGATGACGACGGGGTCGTTACCCCGGTCAACCTCGTCGAGGCGAGCGAGTCC
>DAIDJI010001066.1 GCA_027451455.1 Planctomycetales bacterium
GACCCCCGCGATGCAGCCGTGACCGAAGATGCCGAGGCAACCGGCAAAGAACGGCTGGCGTTGGCCGTCGCGCTCGACGTGATATCAGGGACCAAGGACGAGAAGGACAGGGACAATGACTTACGACTCGATCCTGATCGTGGGCTTCGGCGGGCCCGAGAAGCCCGACGACGTGATGCCGTTCCTCGAAAACGTGACGCGGGGGCGGAACATCCCGCGCGAGCGGTTGCTTGAGGTCGCCGAGCACTACCATCACTTCGGCGGCGTCAGCCCAATCAACGCCCAGGTCCGCGAGTTGATCGGGGCGCTCCGGCCCGAGCTGGAACGTCAGGGCGTCGATCTGCCGATCTACTGGGGAAATCGCAACTGGCACCCGATGCTCGCCGATACGATGGCCGAAATGGTCCGCGACGGCCGGAAGCGGGCCCTCGGGCTGGTCCTGGCGGCCTACAGTTCCTATTCAAGCTGCCGGCAGTATCGCGAGGATGTCCAGCGGGCGCAGCAGGCCGTCGGCGAGGGCGCACCGGTCGTCGACAAGATCCGGGTGTTTTATAACCACCCCGACTTCATCGAGGCGAACGCCGATCGCGTCCGGTCGGCGATTGGAGAGATCGATGAGGCTCGTCGGGGCTCAGCCCGGCTGGCATTCACAGCGCACAGCATCCCGAAATCGATGGCCGATCATTGCGACTACGAGCGTCAGCTTGAGGAAACCTGCCGGCTGGTCGCCGAGGCGGTGGGCGTTGGGCCCGAGCGTTGGCGGCTCGTTTATCAGAGTCGGAGCGGTCGGCCTCAGGATCCCTGGCTCGAACCGGATATCCTCGATCACCTCCGGACGCTCCACGAGGAAGGCGTGCGGGACGTCGTTGTTCACCCGGTCGGGTTCCTCTCGGATCACATGGAAGTCCTGTTCGACCTCGACGAGGAAGCCAGGCAACTCGCGGACGAGCTGGGGATGAAGATGGTCCGATCGGGATCCGTGGGCGTGCATCCTCGGTTCGTCGGAATGCTGGTCGAACTGCTCCGCGAGCGGATGGATGGAATCGGGGAGCGACGGGCGATCGGGCAGTACGGAGCGAATCACGACGTCTGCCCGGTGAACTGCTGTCCTGCGCCCGCTCGACCCCCGGGACGTTGATCGTCCGAGCGGAAATCTGGACAGAGCCCTCTGTCAGGGCGTATCGTAGTTTTGTTCGCCACGAGGCGGAAACGAATCGAGGAATCGCCGCAAAGGGAGATAGGGCCGATGGCATCTCGTCGCATCTTGCTGGTCGAGGATAGCTCTACCATGCGCCGGATGCTCTCGATGAAGCTCCAGGACGAAGGCTATGAGATCGCCACCGCGGAGGACGGCCGGAAAGGGCTTGCCGCGGCGGCCGAGGAGCCACGTCCGGATCTCATCCTCACCGACTTCGAGATGCCCGAGATGGACGGCGCCGGGCTCTGCAAGGCCGTGAAGGCCGACCCGGAACTTCGATCCATCCCGATTCTGCTTTTGACGACTCTCGCGGAGATCGAGAGCAAGGTGGCCGGGCTTGAGGCGGGCGCCGACGACTACATGAACAAGCCGGTGAGCTTCCCCGAGCTGATCGCCCGGGTGCAGGCCGCGCTGCGCCGGTCGCGCCGCGCGCCCGCGTCGCCCGACCCGGGCATCCTCATGCGCGGGGCGATCCACATCTACCCG
>DAIDJI010001067.1 GCA_027451455.1 Planctomycetales bacterium
CACGCTGGTCCAGACTCGCAAGATCAGCCGGTTCCCGATTATCCTCTATGGGCGTGACTACTGGCGGGGGCTGCTCGACTGGATTTCGAACGCCCAGCTTGGAGGCGGAACGATCTCGCCCCATGACCTGGATCTGCTTGAGCTGACCGATTCCGTCGAGGAGGTGCGCGACATCCTCGTGGACTGCTACCGGAAGCAGGGCCCGACAGTGCCCCGGCACTCCGTCCGGGCCGAGATGAGGCGTGGGGCTTTCAACGTGCCGACGACCTCGACCGCCGAGAAGTCCGATGGCCAGTAGCCAGCGATCCAAACTCGATCGCGGAGGACCGAACCCGATGTCAGGACCATCCACGGCCGCCGGTGCGGAGGCGTCTCTCCTCGCCATCGAGACGGCGCTTCGCGAGGGAGGACCGGCCGCTGCGATCGACCGCCTCGTCGCCGACCTTGACGCCTCTGGAGATTACCGGGCGCTACTCGATGCCCTGCTACTCAAGGCCCGCCACGAACTGGGCCTCTCGCCGATCACTCCGGCCTCAACTTCCGAGATCCCCGAGCCCCTCCGCTCTCGATACGAGGAGCGTTACGTTGAGGCGATCCGGCTTGTCGGCTCAAAACACCTGGCGATGGGCGACATCCCGACCGCCTGGGCTTACTTCCGCGTCATCGGCGAAACCCAGCCCGTCGCCCTCGCCATCGACGAATTCCGTCCGGACGACGACGATCCCGACCGCCTCGGAGCCGTGATCGAGGTCGCATTCAATCACGGCGTCCACCCCCGCCGGGGCTTCGAACTGATCCTGGAGCATTACGGGACCTGCTCGGCGATCACCGCGTTCGAGGGGATCCCGCCACACGACGAGTCGGTTCGCGTGGCCTGCGCCGAGCGGCTGATTGACCGGCTGCATCGCGACCTTTGCGCGAATGTCCGGGCTGACATCGCCAGCCGGGGTCAACCCGCACCGCCCGAGGGTAGCTCGCTCGCCGAGATGATTGCCGGACGCGACTGGCTCTTCGCCGAGGATGCTTACCATATCGATGTTTCCCATCTGGCGTCCGTGGTCCGGATGTCGGTCATGGCGAAAGATCGCCTGGCCATCGCGAAGGCCGCCGATCTGGCTGAGTACGGCCGTCGCCTCTCACCGAGACTTCAGTACGAGGGTCATCCACCGTTCGATCGGACCTACGACGACCACTGGCTCTACCTGCACGCCCTGCTCGGCGAGCACATCGAGGAGGCTCTGGCCCTCTTCCGGTCGAGGCTGGGCGAGCCTGGAAACATCGGAGAGGATGGGGATTCGGCTGTCCCCACTTTGGCGGCTCAGGTGCTCGTGAATCTTCTGGCTCGGGTGGGTCGGCTGGACGAGGCGATCGAGGTTTCCTCGGAGTATCTGGCGGGTCTGCCGGACGCTTCTCTGTTCTGCCCGACGGTCGCCCAGCTTTGCCAGAGGGCCAGAAATCCGGCCCGGCTCGCGGAGATCGCCCGACATCGCGGCGATCCCGTGCAATATGCCATCGCCCTGCTCGCCATGGACGTTTGATGGGGAGACGATCGGTTCTCAGACCGGTGGCCGGAGGCCCTTGTGCGGGTCGTCCTGGAACATGGCGTCCATCCGGCCAATTTCCTCATTCGCCGCGTGGATTGCTCGGCCGGAGAGGATACCCGAGACATTCCGAAACG
>DAIDJI010001068.1 GCA_027451455.1 Planctomycetales bacterium
GCGCGCGGCCTCTCCCATCGCATGCGCCAGGCCCAGCAGCGAGGCGAGGCCCAGGAAGAAGACCGTCAGGTCGCCGGATGTCAGATTCCCCATCACACCTCCCCAGGGCGCCGTTCCGGCGCCTCGTTCCCGTATAGCATACTCGGTAAGTTATCACGTGCGATCCCAATCAAACCACGCGCGACCTCGGCGTTCCGCCCGCAGATCGGTTCGACTCGCCGCCCGCGCCGAGGGGCCGAGGAGGACCACGGGGGCCGATCGAGGCCGAAGGGAAAGTGATGCCGATGGCACGGATCGAGGCACTCGTTGCGATACTCTTCTTACCCCTGCTTTACATGAGCATCTACCCCGGATTTCTGATCGGGGCCTTGTTGCTGGGGATCGTTCTCGTCCCGGCGATCGTCTGTGCCGGTGCGGGGCTGGGGGTGCTTTACGGCGTGGGCTACCTGGTCTGGTCGTGGTTGCCGTACCGGGCGCGGAAGAGGGCGAGAGTAGTCGAGATCGCGCTGAGTCCGGCACCCCGACCTAGACCCGCCTGGCGATGGATTGCGAGGGTGATGATCGCGGCCTCGATCGCGATGATGCTGAGCGGGTGGGCGCCCCGGCTGGGGTTCTCGGCATCTCGGTCCGCGTTCGACCGCTACCTCTCGGCGCGGACGCCGATTGGCCCGGAGGCCGGGGCGCCGCCGAGGTTCGTCGGGCTGTACCGGGTCGATGCCTGCCTGTCGGACCCCCGCGGCGGCGTGTATTTCCGATGCTTCAGCCACCCGGACGGGATCGATGCTGACACGGTCTCCTACGGCTTCGCCCACTGCCCGAACCCTCAGGGCTCGCCGTTCGGCGATGCTGGCTACATGCCGCGGCCTCTCGGTGGCGACTGGTTTGTCTTCTCGGCCTCGGATTAGTAATCGGTGGCCGATGGTTCCTTTCCTCCGGGACGACTACCCTTTCGGCCGCTGGATTTTGGGCGAGGGTCGGCACTGCCGCGATATCCGGGTGGGCCGGGCTTTGGGGCTCGTCGCCAGTCTTTCCCCGCACTGAGATCACTCTCAACGGCACGGGCGATTATGGGAGCATTCTTACGCAAACCCTCCAGCTTGAGATCGCCATCTCTGTACAGATCAAACCATTCCATTCGATAGCGAATTAAAGCCTCGTGATCGCGGAGGCCCAGTTTTTCGAGGGTGAACTCGGCTAACGGCCGGTTGTCTTCCGGGATCTTGTCGGTCAGAACAAGCTGCAGAGACGGAAGCAGGATGCGGAACCACTCGTCTCGGACCTCGAAAGGGTCCAGGATGCGAGCGTCGCACTTTTTTTGATTCAGCGTACCGTCGCTGTAACGCAGATTGCTCCATTCGTAGGCCAAGTGAGGATTGTCCTCGGACTTAAGGATCGAGATTGGGACGAAGTGATCGACTTCTCCCTTCACGCCGACGCGCATGGCACAATAGCCGCAGAGGCCCTTGAAGGCTTTTCGGAGCCAGGGCTCGAACTCGGACCAATAGTCGCGAGGATGGTTCTCGTAGCCGGGATTTTTCTCCAGCCAGGCATTCCCGCGCTTTCGGCATCGCTCGTCGAATCGTTTGGGCTCGCGCGGTCGCCGGACCCGGATCACGAATGGGTCTCCACGATCCACCGGGGCCAGAAGGGATCGATTCCTGAGAGTGT
>DAIDJI010001069.1 GCA_027451455.1 Planctomycetales bacterium
TGATTGTCGTTCTGCCGTGCTCATCGCACCTGATGGAGCGGTGGACTGGGCCATCTCGCGAAGGGCACCGAAGGCCCGGCGGCGGAGTTCCTGCGGGTCCTGGATCTCGGCCGATCGGTTGGGCGCCTCGGCGACTGCGTCCACCCGGCGGAGCACCGGGAAGACCCGGGCCAGCGCCGTCACGTCGCGGGGCATGAGCCCCTCCGCCTCGTGGCGATGCAGCCGACGGAGGAACCGGGTGAGCGAGTCGATCACGGTATCGATCGCCTTGTAGGCGACCGACTCCTGTTCATAGCATCGCCCCCCCAGGACGACCGCCTCGCTCCGGTCAACCAGCCCCTCCAGGAACCGCTGAAGGAGCGTGCTCTTGCCGGCGCCCGAGCGTCCGTGGACAAAGACGGCCCCGGCCTTCCCTCGGCCGACCGACGTGAAAGCCTCTTCAAGCTGCGCAAGCTGGCGGTCTCGGCCGACGAACAGCCGGGCTCGCGACGTCGGACCCATCCCGACCGCCGTCGTCGCCCCGCCCAGGCGACGGACCACCTCCTCGCCGACCGGGCGATCGCTCGGGTCTCGGCGGAGCAGGTCCATGCAAAGGTCGTTGAGGTCGTCGGGAACACTCGGGTTTCGGTCCTTCGGCGGCGTCGGGTCGGTCGTCCGCTTCTGGAGCATCACTTCCAGCGACCTGCCGAAGAACGGGAGCTGGCCGGTGAGCGCCCGATAGAGCATCACCCCAACGCTGTACCAGTCGCTCGCCGGCGCCGTCGCCTCGCCAGCGGCCTGTTCGGGTGCCATGTAGGCGGCCGTCCCGACGACGTGCCCATCGGTCGTCGACTGGTGTGCCTCCTGCCCTTCCAGCTCGGTCGAGAGTCCGAAATCCAGCACGACCAGCCGCCCCCGCCGCGCCACCAGGACGTTCGACGGCTTGATATCGCGATGGAGCCGGCCCGAAAGGTGCAGGACGTTCAGCGCCTCGGCGAGCTGCCGGAGGGCCGAGCGGAGCCGGAGCTCGTGGAAAGGGAACGACTCATCGGTCGTCCCATCCCCGACCATCTTGTCGACCGGGTTGGTCGCGCTCGAATCGTGGGACGAGTTCTGGTTATTGTTCGGCCCGGATCGCGGGAGAGATCCCGACGACGGCCAGGTGCTGCGACCGGATGAATCAGGATCGGGATCGGCCTCGACGGTTGTCGAGGCGGGGGCTGCGGGACCGCCCTCGGTCTCGGCGACCGGAGCCACCAGGGGGCTCGACGGGCGCGACCAGGGTTCTGTCTCGTTCCCGCTCCGATAGATCCCGCCGGTCGCCTGCGTCGGTTCGAGCGTGATGTAAGTCTCCAGCGTATCGCTCAGCGGGTTCTCCGGCGAGGGTGCCACCGCCGGACAGACGTACCGAATGAAGTCCACACCGTCGATGAACTCCATCGTGTAGAAACGATGCTCATCGGTCATCACCAGTTCGTGGATCTTGACCAGGTTCGGATGATTGATGTCCGTGATCGACCGAAATTCCTTTTTGAACCGGTAGAGCGTCGACGCGTCCACGTCGAGGATCGTCTTGATCGCGATCCTCGTGTCGCGTTCGAGGTCGTATGCCTCATAAACGATTCCCATGCCCCCCGACCCGACGCGTCGTCGGACAAGGAATCGGTCGGTCCC
>DAIDJI010001070.1 GCA_027451455.1 Planctomycetales bacterium
TGATTGAGCATCGGGTCGGAGCAGGCGAACGAGCCGACGACGGGTGTCTCGCTCGACAGGGCGACCCCCGTGATCGTCCCCTCGGTCGGCGGCGAGGCGAGGCCCGAGACCTCGACGTACTGGAAGCCGTGGAAGGTGAACCGCGGCTCCCATTCGATGGGCTTTCCATCGCTGAGATAAACGTCGGTGGCCCGAGCCTCGCGGAGATTGGTTGTGTAGACGGTGCCGTCGGGATTGAGCCGCTCGGCGAACCGGAGGGTAATCTTCCGGCCAGGCTCGGCGGCCGTTTTCAGCCGGACGATTCCGGCGAAGTTCTGGCCCATGTCGAGGACGTAGGTGCCAGGCGTCGGCTCGGTGATCGACTTCGGCCGGATCTCGGCGAACGGGCGGACCGGCGGGCCGGGGTGCCACTGCACGACCGGGTCGACCTCTGCGCCGGTGTCGACGGTCTGCCAGGCCCGGTCGTCGAAGCCGGGAGCATCCCAGCCGGGCATCGACTTGCGGGCGTCGAAGGTTTCGCCCATCAGGAAATCGGCCTCGGTGATGGGGCCTGTCGACGCGCGCCAGCCCGGACCAGTGACGACGTCTTCCGTGGTCCCGTCCTCGTGCTCGACGTGCAAAATCGCCCGGAATCGCGGCTTCTGGCCGTAGTGGTCCCGCTTTTTGCCGAAGCCGACATAGCCGCTGTACCAGCCGTCCGCGAGGATCGCGCCCAGGGCATTCTCGCCAGGGCGGACGGCCGGGGTCACGTCGTACGACCGGTAATACACACGTCGGGTGTAGTCGGTCCAGCCGGGGTTGAAACGATCGTCGTGGACCCGATGTCCGTTCAGATGAACATCAAAGATGCCGAGGCCCGTGGCGTGGAGCGTCGCGCGTTTGACCGGTTTCGCGATCTGGAAGCCCGAGCGGAGGTAGGTTGGCGGCGGAAGGATCAGTCGGGCGAACTTCAATCGGCCCCAGGGGGCCATCCCGTAATCGCCGAGGACCTCGGCCGACGGCCAGGCGGCCGTATTGAGCGGGCGGTTGTGCCAGTTGGCGCCGGGGTTGTCGAGCGTCTTCCACGAGCCGTCGGTGACGAGCGTCGAGGTCATCCCGTCGGCGGTTGTCACGGTCAGCTTTGCGATCAGGCCGGCGGGGCTGGGCGTGGTATTCTCGACCTCGACCCGGATCGTGTTCTCGGCGTTGGGCTTCAAATGAGCGGCGACATCAGCGGAGTGTGGGTGATCCCAGCCGCCCGAGCCCGCTGCACCGTTGATCACCTGCGTCCCGTTGATCGTGAAATGGAAGAAGTCGTCGGCCGTCGCGATCAATTCGGCCTTCTGGATCTTGACCGCCGGTAGACGTAAGGAGGTCACGAAGAGGCGGTGCGCCTTCGGCTTGTTGGGGCCGGCGTCGCGGGCGTCCCAGATCCACTTCGCGCCGTCGAGGGGCGCCTCGGGGAGGTCCATTTCTCGCGATCGATCCCAGCCAATCCAGGCGGCGCGTCGCCATTCGGTGGGATCGAGCGGCCCCATTGACCAGTGCGCCGGCTCGCTCCAGCTCGACGGATGTCCCTCCTTATCCCAGACCATCACCTTCCAGAAACAGGGCCGATGCGAGGCGAGCGCCTTGCCCGCGTAAACAATCTCTCGGGTTTGATCGGAGGCCA
>DAIDJI010001071.1 GCA_027451455.1 Planctomycetales bacterium
GATGCGAGCATCCAGCAGGCGAGGCCACCTCTGGCCCCCGCCCCGTGACTCGCGGCCCGGAAGAGGATCAAGAAAATGAGCGTGAGCGTGCTCGCCGGGTCGAATTTTGACGGGATGCTGCTGGCGACGCTCCTCAGGGGTGAGCAGGAGCGAAACGAGGTCGAGGTTCGGGTCGTCAGCGGTCTGACCTCAGGCTACTCCGTCGCCCGAACGTTTCTCGCGGTCCAGCGGGTTCCCGTCGCGGTGGTGATCGACGCGGATTCGCCGGAGCCGGAGGTCGCCCTCGAGCGGAAACGCCGCGCTGAGGAGGTCCTCGGCGACGCCGCCGGGGGCGTGCCGTACCGGGTCATCGTGGCGATGCCTGAATGGGAGGTCCTTTTCTTCGAGCGGCCGGGCCTGCTACGTCGGGTCTTCGGCGAAGTCGACGGGCACGTAATGGATCTGGCCCGACTGAGCCCGAGCCGGGCCATCGCCCGACTCGCCCCGGGTGAGCCCCCGGAATCGGCTCGCTTCCGGCTCCTCCGCGCCATGGACGCCGACGATATCCAGGCCCTTCGCGAGATGGAGCCGATCCGGGATCTACTCCACTTTATCGAGAGCGCCCACGAGAGCTCAAAGCATCCCGCCGTCTCTGAAGTCTAGGGCCAGAGCCGTTGGCCCGCGTCCCTCGAATTGGGGTCTTTTCTTTCGGGCGCATCGCTCTGGCTTCGGATGAAAGTCAGTCTTTGCCTTCGGTCTCGCGAAGGAACGCGGCCAGACCCGCCGCGTTGCTCCGTCGGATTTCGGTCCGGCGCACGATCTCTTCCTCATCCCGCTCGCCGATGACAAAATTTCGCGGGATCGGATCGGGCAGGCGATCGCGAAGGTATCGCCCGACGAGTGCCCGAAAGCCCTCCGGTAACTCGGGCCAGTCGTCGGCCAGGCGGTCGGGTTCGATTTCATCGAGGAACGACAGGACGATCTCGTTGTCGCCCAGAACTCCGCGCTCGAACAACTTCCACAGCCGCCGCCATCGATCGATTCCCGCCTTCATCGGACCTCCCGGGCGGCCGTCCCGCTATTTCGCCCGAACGAACGGCGTCCTCGGCGCGAGGCGGGCGGGGAAGTAGCCGTCGGCGAGCTGTCGTCGGCTGCTGAGGTCGCTCACCTGCCTCTGCACGAGCATCCGGAACTGGTCGAGCGTCAGCGGGGCGCCCGCTTTGGCTCCCTCGAAAACCTGCAAGACTCCCAGTGTAAAATTCCCCTGCTGTCGGACCTCGTTGACACGGCTTGGACCCTCCTTCGAGGCGACGAAAACGATCGCCCCCCGCTTGCGCTGAAGGTCGCGAACGAACGGCTTGATCGCACCGAGCAACGGCGGATCGACCCTGTGCAGGCCGTCCACCAGGACGACCACGCGGCACCCGTAATCGGCGAGCTGTCCCAGGACGACGGCAAGATCCGCAGCCGAAACGGCCGGGCGCGGCTCCGGACCACCGCTGGCCATCGTGTCGGCCGCCGCGATCACAACGCCGCCGGCGCCCGGCGCGGCGAGCAGGTGCGAGGCGATCACCACCGCGACGACGTCGCGCGGGCCGACCTTCTTCTCGCGAACGAGCTCGTGCAGGTGTCCGATCGCCTGGTCGATCGAGGCGGCGACCGCGGCCGG
>DAIDJI010001072.1 GCA_027451455.1 Planctomycetales bacterium
CTCTACGAAGTCCTCACCGAAAACCTCCCGCTCGCTCGCGTCCGCCGGACCGTCAGCGAGAACCTCTCGATCTGCGGGAGCCACATCGACCTCGCTGGCGCCGAACTCGAACTGCTCGGCACTGTTGGTCGAGAGGTCATCCTCCGCGACCAGATCCATGCGGACTCGGAAAAGTTCGACTTCATCCTCATGGACTGCCCGCCCTCACTGAGTGTGCTGACGCTCAACGCTCTTTGTGCTGCGACCGAGGTCCTGATCCCGCTCCAGGCCCACTTTTTGGCCCTCCATGGGCTCTCGAAACTCCTGGAAACGGTCCACCTGGTCTCGAAGCGGGTCAATCGCGACCTGAAGGTCGGCGGGATCGTCCTCTGCCTCTACGATGCTGGGACACGGCACGGCAGCGAGGTCATCGAGGACCTCAGCACGTTCTTCGATACCAGGCGACAGGCGAATGCTCCCTGGGCCGAGGCCAAACTCTTCCAGACCCGAATCCGACGAAATATCCGACTGGCCGAGTGTCCTAGCTTCGGGCAGTCGATCTTTCAGTACGCCCCGACCAGTCGTGGCGCCGAGGATTACGCGTCGCTCGCCGCCGAGATCCAGGGACTTCCCGCGGCCTCGATCTGGCAGGACGAGGAGAAGACGGCTGACGCTGCCTGATCGTGATTGCCTCGAATCGGAGGCCCAGCCCGTGCGATCAATCGGTATCGATGAGGCGGGCTACGGGCCAAACCTCGGCCCAATGGTGATGACGGCCGTCATCGCCGAAGGCAACACGGCACCGATTGACCTCTGGCTCGACCTCGCACTGACCATCGACCGGGCCGGAGGCGATCCGACTCGGCTCTGGGTCGACGACTCCAAGGCAATCCTCCACGGCACCAGGGGGCGTGACCGGCTCGACTGGACCGCGCTGGCAACCATCGCTGCTACGGGACATACCCTCCCCGCGTCGCTCCCCGATCTGATTTCGGCGATTTGCGTCGGGTCTCCCGACGAGGCTGAACTGTCACCCTGGCTCAACGGCCGGGAGACGGCCTGGCCCTGGCGTATCCCACCCGAGACAATCGCCTCGCTGATCGCTGGCCGTCCACTCGAACCGCCCGACGGACGCTGGCGGCTGATCGCGGTCGAGTCGGTCGTGGTCGGTCCCGCGCGATTCAACGCCGCGCTCCAGGACGCCGGCTCAAAGGCGGAGGTGCACTTTGACGCCTTCGCCCGCCTGCTCCGTAGCGCCTGGGACCGCGCCGGCGACGGGATTCCGACGTTCGTCACCGGCGACAAGCACGGTGGTCGGCATTACTACCTCGGGCCACTCTCGCGCGTGTTTCCACGGACCTGGATCGACCGAGGCGTCGAGGGGCCCGTCGCCAGCCGATATGCGATTCACAACGACTGCCGCCGGCTCGAATTGACTCTCCTCCCGAGGGCCGATATGGGCAACGGCCTGGTGGCGCTGGCCTCGATTGTGAGCAAGGCCGTCCGGGAGACCTGGATGGACGGCTTCAATGCCTACTGGTGCGACCGGGTAACCGGATTGCGTCCAACCGCCGGCTATCCGGTCGACGCTCGGCGGTTCCGCCGGTCAATCGAGGCTGCGGCGGAAGCGGAAGGCCTCGATCCCTCCCAATGGTGGCGGGAGCGTTG
>DAIDJI010001073.1 GCA_027451455.1 Planctomycetales bacterium
CACTTCTACTGGGAGCTGCTCACGGTCCGGCGGAACGCCAACGAGGTCTACCTCCTCCCGGCCCCCGAGAATCTGGTCGGACGTCCCTTCGTCGAGCTGAGCGCCCTGTTCGCCGCTCACCGAGAAGACCGCCGCGCCTGCCTCTTGATTGGCCTCCAGCGCGGCGATGAGATGATCATTAACCCGATTGGCGAGGAGGCCGGACCGCTCCGATCCGGCGACCAGCTCATCGTCTTCAGCCGGATCCACCCCGGCGGCGGTGGCAGCAGTCCCCAGCCGCTCCCGATCAGCCCCCCGCTTTCCTCGGTCCCCTCCCAGGGCGAATAATCGTCGGCGCCGTAGTCCGCCCTCATCCCGGAAGGAATGAGGACGTTCCCCTGTGCGGGAATCCGGCTCTCGATCCGCTTCTTCTGGGAAATCGACCCACCATCGGCTACCGATGGCGCGATTTTTGCGGTATGCTCCTCCCGACCGAGGGCGGCCGTGACCGCCGATCGCGACTTTCCGCGTCGCCGCAAGGCGGGATCGTCGCACGAGCCAGGCGAACTGGCCCCACGGGGAACATTTTGCGAAATCCACGCAAGGGCTCCCCGATCTGGGAGGAGTCCGTCGGATGAACGCAGAACGTGAGGAGCCCGATGGGCTCCCGGCGTCATCGGAACGTCTCGGAATCAGGGATGGGCCGGACGTCTCGACCGCGGGGGTCTTTCGCTCCATTGTGGCCGAGGCCGACGAGGGCGTTCTGGTTCTTGGTCCCGACGGAAGGGCGGCCTATGCCAATCCGGCGGCCGAGTTTCTCCTGGGATACGGCCGGGAAGAACTGACCCGCGAAATGTTCGGCCTGGCGCGCGCCGCAACCCTCCGCGCGGCGACCGTCAACGTGGTCTCACGCGACGGCCAGGTCCGGGTCGTGGACCTCCGCGTCGAGCCGCTGCCGACGCCGGCACCGGCGGGTAGCCTTGTCCTCCGCCTGACGGATGTGACCGGCTATCATCGCGACGTCGTCGACGCTCGCGAGCAGGTCCGGCGCCGGGATGAGTTCCTGGCGATGCTCTCGCACGAGGTCCGCAACCCGTTCGCGGCGATCCGGTACGCGGCGCAGGTACTGGCGCGGGATGACCTCGATCGGGAGGCCCGGCGGGCGACGGTCGATGTGCTCGACCGACAGTTCCGCCATCTGGGTCGGATTCTTGATGATCTCCTCGACATGACCCGGGTCTCTCGGGGGAAGCTGGAAATTGTCCACGAGCCGGCCGAGCTGACCCGGATCGTCCACGACGCGATCGATGAGGCCCGGCCGCTGATCGAGTCGCGCGGGCATCGGCTCTGCGTCCGGTTCCCGGAGGGTCCGGTCCGCCTCGTCGGCGATGCGACCCGGCTCGGGCAGGTGGTGGTCAATCTGCTCAACAACGCGGCCAAGTTCACCCCCGAGGGGGGAAACATCGAGGTCGAGGTGGTCGTCGACCCCGACGGCGGCCGGGCGATCGTCCGCGTCGGCGACGACGGGCCGGGGATCACGCCCGAGCTCCTCCCGAGCATCTTTGAGCCGTTTGTCCAGGGCGAGCAGTCGATGGCGAGGGATCTCGGCGGGCTGGGAATCGGCCTGGCGCTGGCCCGGGAGATCGTCCAGCTCCACGGCGGGACGAT
>DAIDJI010001074.1 GCA_027451455.1 Planctomycetales bacterium
GGCCACCGCGGCCTCAATGAAGCTCGACGCGATCACAAAATGCATTGTTTTCCTCTTGGTCGGTGTAGTCGAAGGTGTCGGGGGCTCAGGCCGCGACGCTTGATTGGGGTTGTCGCCGGGGCGGCGCCTCAGGCGTCGCCCAGCATGATCGGCCGTACGCGAGCGGGGCCAGCCCGTCCGCCGCAGGAGCTCCACGTCATTATCGATCTCTCGTGGCTTCCGGTGCCGATCAGCATGCTTTTCGTTGGGCTGATGGCCTGGTGCTGGGTCTGGATTCCGTTCCAGATCGTGCGCAAGGCGGGGTATCCGGGCTGGGTCACCATCCCGATGCTGATGTTCGTCCCCATCGGCTGGATCTTCCTGGCCGCCTCGAACTGGCCGATCCATCGCGAGCTGGCCTGGCTGCGGCTGAAGACCGGCTCGCCGGTCGAGTCCGACATCAACCTGATCGAGCGATACGCACTGGACCTGGAGGCGCGAGGCGACTGGTCGGAGGCCATCGCCGTCTACGAGGAGCTGGATCGTCGGACGAAGGGGGAGGATGCGGCCGATTATTACCGGAATTCGGCCAAGCGGTTACGGCTCCGGCAGGCCGAGGCGAGCCTGGTCGATTCATGACCGCTTGACGTCGTACCAGCCGACCTCGTAGGAGAGTCCCTCGGTCTTGCGCGGGGGGGCCATTGGCAGGTCGCGGAGCCGTCTCGGCTCGCCGACCAGCAGGCCCCGCCTTGAGGCGCAGGCCAGGCAGAGTTTCTCGTCGTGGCGATGGAGGAAGACCTCGCCGTCGTGGAGGCGATGGTAAAAATCCTGCCCGGGCGCGACCATGTAACAAAATTCGCGCTCGCTGCCCGACTTCACGCCGATCCGCCAGCCGGGCTCGGCCAGGTACATTCGGCCCGCGGCGACCGGTTCGCGGTCGTCGTCCTGTTCATGGTCGTCGTTCGACGGGCGGGGTCGAAACTGGGGATCCGTCGCGTGGTTCATGGACGTGGTACCTCCCGGGCATCCGCGGGGGACGGCTCCGCCTCGTGATGATTCGTGGAACGGCCCCGCCGAGAGAGGGGCCCAGATCGGGGCGCGGGATGAATCCCGCAAGCCTGATCGGTGCAAGGGCGATCGCGCGGCCGGCTGGCCGCTATTCGATTGTAGACGGATCGTCCAGCCGAGGCGACCCCCGGTAACGATCCAACGGCCGTCGGCATCCAGAACAGGGGCAGTCTCGCCCCGATCGCCCGGACCGCGTCGAACCCGGCCGAGACCTGGCCTCGGCCGTTGACCGCGTGCATCGCCTGAAGGCAGGCGTCGGCCGTCAGCGAAGGATGGATCGTCCGGACGTCGACGGCTGTCAGGTCGATCGGCTCGACCGCCCCGCCGGGCTCGCTTGCCATCACCATCGCCATCGTCGCCCGGCATCGCGGGCAGGCTCCGTCGAACAGGACCTTCAGCGGCGGACGTTCGGGATCCGAGACAAGCCTCCGCAGCCATCCCCCGGGCACGAAGGCCAGGTTGGCCGCGATCATGGCCAGGGAGAATTCGGCCAGGCCCGGGCTCATCGCCGCGATGCCCGCGTGGAGGGAGACCACGCCGAGCAGCATCACGGGGCGAGCGAGCCGGACCCAGATCAGGATCGGATACAGCAATTCC
>DAIDJI010001075.1 GCA_027451455.1 Planctomycetales bacterium
GTCGACGCCCGATGGAACCAGACCGACCTCGGCAACGTGCTGGCGGGGGTCTTCCGAGGGGCGGGCGTGACCGTCGCGAAGGCGGTCTGCGTCCGGCTGGGTGATCGCGGTGAGGTCTCGGCGTGCTTCAACCCGGAGACGCTTCAGTACGAGGCGGTCTGGACTGGCGGGTTCCTCCATTTCGATCCCACGCGGCACGGATTGCTCGGCGGCATCCTCATGGATGGAACGCCTCTGCCCCGTCCGGAGGGGAAACGGCCGCCGGGCGACTTCCGCTATCACGGCTACTATCGAGACGGCAACCGCGTCGTGTTTGCCTATGCGATCGGGGACGTCGAATATCTCGATGCTCCCTGGGTTGACGAGAAGGGACACTTCAGGCGGTTCGTCGCCAAACGCGGGGACGGGACACTCGACCACCTGCTCGGCGGCGGACCCTCGCGATGGCCGCAGGTGCTACGGACGCAGGGCGAAGTCGGCCGATTGGCCCCCTACGCGATCGACACCATCGAGCCGCCCTTCGAGAACCCGTGGAAGGCTTTGATGTTCTTCGGCGGCCACGACTTCCTGCCCGACGGCTCGGCGATGATCTGCACGATGGTCGGCGACGTCTGGCATGTCGATGGGCTCGATGAGACCCTGCAAAACGTCCGCTGGAGACGCTTCGCCTCAGGCCTGCACCAGGCACTCGGATTAAAGGTCCTGGACGGGAAGGTGTACGTCCTCGGCCGTGACCAGGTCACCCGACTGCAAGACCTTGACGGCGACGGCGAGGCCGATTTCTACGAATGCATCAATAATACTTATGACACGTCAACGGCCGGGCACGATTTTGTCAGCGGTCTCGAATTCGGGCCGTCGGGCGACTTCTTCACCGCGTCGAGCAAGCAGGGCGTCGTCCGGATTCCCGCCGACGGCCGGCCGGCCGAGGTGATCGCGACGGGCTTCCGCAACCCAGACGGTCTTGGCATGGCGCCCGACGGAACGATCACCGTCCCCGGCTCCGAGGGTACGTGGACACCCGCGTCGATGGTCTGCCGGATTCGTCCGGGCGGGCATTACGGTTATCTCGGCCCGAAGGGAAATCGGCCGCCTGACCTGCCGATGGTCTACCTCCCGCGCGGGCTCGACAATTCGAGCGGGTCGCAGGTGACCGCGCCCGAGGATCTCCGGTTCGGACCGCTCGCCGGGCAATTGCTGCATTTCTCGTACGGCTCGGGGACCTATTTCCTGGTCCTCCAGGAGACGGTCGACGGCGAGCCGCAGGGGGCCGTCGTGCCGATGCCCGGCGAGTTCCGATCGGGAGCTCACCGGGGCCGGTTCAACCCCAGGGACGGCCAGCTCTACGTCTCGGGAATGACCGGCTGGGGGACGTACACAACCGACGATGGCTGTTTCCAGAGGGTCCGTTTCACCGGAGCACCGGCGCAGGTGCCGCTGGAATTTCACGCCCGGGAGAACGGCGTGCTGGTCCGATTCTCGCTCCCGATCGACCCAGCGATCGCCGGTCAGGCACGGTCGCATTTCGCCCAGGCCTGGAATTATCGATATAGCCCGGGATATGGCTCGCCCGAACTCTCGACCCGGCACCCGGGCGTTGCCGGCCACGACCCGGTCGCCATCCGATCGGTGCACGTTCTGG
>DAIDJI010001076.1 GCA_027451455.1 Planctomycetales bacterium
CGATCATCAGGAGTTTGGCCGGAACCTGCGGACGGTCGTCCCACAAGTCCGGACCAGTCAGCCACGGGCGGGGGATGAGAAGCGGAAGCGAGTCTATGTGGGCATCGGGCTCAGGCCCGAGCCAGGCCCAGGCGACGAGCTTTTGCGATGGCTCGAGGACCGGATCAATTCCGGTGACCTCGCCGTGCGACAGTCGATCGAGGCGGCCGGGCAGGCCGGGCTGCTCCCGAGGCGGGCTGACGACCCTGCGAAGTGGGACGCTCGGCCATTGTGGAACGCTGGGCGCCGCCTTGGGTACGAGCCGGTCGAGCCTTCCCAGCCCGACGAGCCATTCGTGGCATATGACCGGACCAAGGTCTGGAAACGGATCGAGGAATCCGAATCAAACGGCTGATCGCCGATCCGGCACGCTTGGCACGCGTGAAATGGTTATAGCACGCGTTGTAAAAAATATCTGGGAATCGATGGGCTGAAACATGGAGTTCGTTACGAGGGCCGCAAAGACCATTTCACGCGTGCCAATGCGTTCCAGAGGTTGGCCACCGTCCTGGATGGCAACCAGGGCGGCGGACCCCTCAGCCGGATCGGATTCGCGAGTCCACCCGGGTCTTCCCGGGGATCGGCCCGAGGCTCACCATCCTTCCGATGCGAGGGAACGCGTGCCATCGCGTGCCGCGCCAGGCGCCGACGGTGCCCCCCGCCCGGACGAGATGCCCGACGTGGGGCGTTGGCCGCCCCGCCCTAGTGAGATCGCGTCCTGGCCGATCCCCTGGCGGGAGCGGTGGGGCCGCCGCTCGAACGATCTGGAGGAGATTGGCGTCCCGTTCCCCGAGAGCGAACGTCGGGCTTACCGCGAGGTCAAGGCCGCGATGGAGCAGGGCGAGCCGGCGTTGCCAGCGTCTCATCCCAGGGTTTCGTCCGACACGCCATAACCCAAGGCACCCGGGCGGCCGACCCGAGCCTGAATCGGGCTCAGTAACCATCAACTTGTCTCCACGGAGCCGCTTTTGGATGACCGGTCCCAATCGCGGCCGACCGGCGAACTGGTTCTTCCAGGGGACAGCCCGACTGCACTCGCTCGCGACCTGGACGGGTGCCCGCAATTCGATGTCCGCCAGAAACATACACCGAAAGAGTGGCCGTCCGGAGCCGGGCCGACTGCGCCGCTTTTTGCACATTCCGGTTAAATAGGGGGCGAAGAAGCCGCATGGACCAGTCGAAATCTCGACCCGATCCTCGGTTCAAGGGCCAGGCCCTCCGCGACCGTCACGACGCATTGGGCACGGCGGGCGGTCTGCATCGGCAGGGACGTCTTGGGCGCCAGATGAAATCGAGGCCGGTGGATTGCACACCGGTCCAGGGGGCGATGTCGCGCGGATTGCGATTCCCTGCGGCGAAGGCTACCCCCGCCCAGGAGCAGGCTCTCGACCAGATCATTACCCGGTATCTCCGGCGGAAGCTCCTCCATCAGTTCGAGGACTGGCCTCACGAGGTCTTCGCCGACGCGTTTGGGGTCGCGAGACGCCAGGCCGCCGCGCTGCTGAAGATTCACCCCAAGACCTTGCAGCGGATGGCCCGCACCGGCGAAATTAACGGAATCCAAGTCCTGAAGGAGTGGCGCTTTCGTGTCTCGGAGAT
>DAIDJI010001077.1 GCA_027451455.1 Planctomycetales bacterium
GAAGTTGGTCGCGTTCGCGAGGGGGTCGAAGCCTGGAAGGCGGGCGATCTGGTTCGCTTCGGATCCTTGATGACAGAGTCGGGTGCCAGTTCGATCCGTAGCTACGAGTGTGGCAGCCCGCCGCTGATCGACCTGTATCACGCCCTCGTCACGACCGAGGGCGTTCACGGCGCCCGCTTCAGCGGGGCCGGCTTCCGAGGCTGCTGTGCGGCGATGGTCGCACCGGAGGCCGTCGATCATGTGATTGAGCGCGTCGGCTCGATCTACCGGTCTCAACATCCCGACCTCGCCCAGCATGCCCCGATTCTGATCTGCGACTCCGCCGACGGCGCTGGATTTGTTGATGATGGGGCGATCGCACCCGCACTGCTTGCCGCGATGGGAGAGACGAGCTGATGACGCCACCGCTCGCCGACCTGCCCCGTTCGATCGCGATCGCCGGAGCGTGGGGCTACATCGGACGGAAGTTCCTCGACGTGGCCATCGCCCGAGGTCTAGGGGTCTACGTCCACGACCCCGGTCCGATCCCGGCCGATCTCGACCCGAGCCGCTTCATCCAGATCACGGCTGAGAAGGATTTCTACGGGCTCCCTGCCGAGTTCTTCCATCTGGCTCTCCACCCTGAGCACCGACGACTTGACCTTCTGCTGGAGCGTGACGAGCCGCTCGTGGTTCTGGTCGAGAAGCCGATGGCCCTCCCCGGGCGTCCTTTGGACTGTCGGCAAATCGTCGAGGCCGTCGACCGGTCACGTGCAACGGTCTTCTACGACTTCCCCGAACTGTATGACCCCCTAACGGCCAGGGTCGTTGAGTATCTCGCGGGATTTCGTAACCTTCGAATCACCAGGTTTTTCGTGCAGCGATCAAAAGACCGCGAGGACCCGTCCAACCCGCGAAACTACAAGCGGATGGTGCCGATCCAGTATCAGGAATCGGTACATTGCCTGGCGTTCGTGCTGCATGTCCTGGCGGCGGTGAAGGGGAGTCTGGCATGGGCAATGGCCGGCGGCATCCGCCTGATGGCACGCTCCGAGCCTTACCTTCCGCCGAATCCCAGAGACTATCCCGAAGTTGTCGACGGTCGATGTGTGTACCATGCGATGATTAGCGATGTAGAGATCGAGGGACTGACCGACTTCAAGCGAGGAGCCGCGTGGGCGAAGCGCCGGGTGATCCGAGGGATCGGAGACGGCCGGTCCTTCGAGATCGAGGTCGGTTTTCTGGAGGGTCAGAAGTCGCTCCGGATCGACGGACTCGAACAGCACTGTAACCCATTGGCCAACTCGTACGAGCACGTCCTGACCACTGCAACACGATGGGCGCGCGAGGTCGCCCGCGACGAGCTTACGGCCGATACTTATCCCAATCCTCGCTTTGCCCGGATGACCTATCAGCTATCCGCCGCGCTCTGGCGGAGCGCTCGCGATCGATCGGAGGTGCTTTTCCGATCGGCCACGGATCTTGAGGCTAATGGATGAACCAGCAACCGGATGCCATGAACGAAAAGTGCGAATGACGCGTCGAAGCCCATGAGGGGCAACGAGTCGATGGCTATGAGAATGGACCCAGGCCCCGAAGCGCCTGGAACAGTAAGAGTCCGCCGATGGCTGCGAGGCCGATGTGGACGT
>DAIDJI010001078.1 GCA_027451455.1 Planctomycetales bacterium
GTCCAGGGAGACCGGCAGACCGGGCGATTGCAGATTTGACAGCGCCCCGGGGGAGACCGGCTCTCGCTTCTGCAGTGGATCGCCGCGGTGCAACCGGTGCGTCGCCTCGGGCTGAGAGAACGTCCCCAGCCAGGCCGAAAGCCCCATCGCCAGGAGCCCGGCCCGCGCGGCGGCCGACATCGGTCCTCTCGATCGGTTCATGGCGGGATCTCCATTCCTCGCGTGACTTCCCCATCCTGGGGACGATCTGGATCACAACAGTCAGAAGACGCCTTCAACGAAGGAGGGGGCCCGGCGAGGAGATCGCCAGGCCCCGATCCCATTCGGTCGATCCACCTTCCCGATCAGGGATCGTATGGATTCATCGGCGGGAACGAGAAGAAGTCGCGGGGCGACCGGAGCGGGTTGATGTACGGGACATAACCCGGCGTCAGGGGAACCGGCCCGCCTGGCCCAACGAAGTACTCAATCTTGTTGCCGTGGCCAAAGAGGCCGCCGAGCTTGCCCAGGCCGTGGCCACCATCGTGACCCAGGCCGTGGCCGCCATGACCGAGCCCGTGGCCTCCGCCCTTGCAAAGGCCGCAACCGGGATCTCCGCAACCCGTCATCCCCGAGCCGCCGCACGTTCCGCAGCCCTTACCATGGCATCGGCCGCACTTCTTGCCGTGGTGCTTGTGCGAACTCTTCATACCGCAGCCATTGACGCCGCAAGGCGACTGCGACGACGGCGCCACCATCGCCTGACCGGCCGGCATCACCTGGGTGCTGGCGACCGGGCCAATCGGGTCGAACAACCCGCCGCCAGCCGTCGCGGCGCAGGAGTCGCAGGGTGCGAACTTGCCGGCTTTGTGATGGTGGCCAAGCCCGCCACCATGCCCGAGGCCGTGGCCTCCCTTGCTGAATAATCCACACCCAGCCGGGTCGCCATTGCAGTTATCGCCGTGGCAGCCGTGCCCGAGGCCGTGCCCCTTGCCGTTGTGACCACAGCCGAGGCAGCCGAGCAGACCGTGCATCCGGCAGGCGGAGCAACCCAGCAGGCCGTCCTTCGCATAGTGGCCGTAGGGGATCGGCGGCGCCATCATCTGGCTACCCGTCGAGTAGTCGTAGGCCGCGACCTCCGGGGGGATCGTCTTGTGCAGGTGGTAGCCGTCGGCCCTCGCGGCGCCGACGCACGAAAGGGCCAGGCCGATTGCGGCCGTCCCGAGGAAAAGCGAAATCCCTCGCCATCTTTCGAAACGCATGGTCTATCCCTTGCTTGTCATCCGTGAGTCCCTCCTGGGGTGTCTCGAATCCAGCGAGCGGCGGACGTGCCCGGCCCTCCTGCGCTCGGACGTCGCGATCGGTCTCATCTCGTCTCAGAGGATCGGTCCGCCGCCGTTCCCTCCTCGACCCAATTGCCCGCGGCCTCAAAAAAAGAGGACCGGTCCCCCTCAAACCCCGGGGGACCGGTCCATTCGCTTCACCAGGCTCGGAGCCCTGCTTGATCGGTGGCCAAGCGATCAGCGACGACTATAAACCATCGAGGCCGGAAGGTCGTTGACCGGCTGCGAGGACGTCCCATACGCCTCGGCGGCGTGCTTCTCGCGACGGCGATCGACGGACTCGCGGTGGTGCATCAGGTACAT
>DAIDJI010001079.1 GCA_027451455.1 Planctomycetales bacterium
CGGCCATCCGGATCGCCAGCCCATTGGCCACCTGGTCGAGAATCGCCGAGTTCGGGCCGTCGGCAACCTCGGGCGTGAGCTCGACCCCTCGATTGATCGGGCCAGGAGCAAGCAGAAGCAGGTCCGGCTTACCGAGCCGAATCCGATCCTGCGTCATCATGTAAAACTGTGAGTATTCGGAGACCGACGGAAAGAGCCCGCGCTGCTGCCGCTCGAACTGAATTCGAAGCACGTTCATCACATCGCAGCGCGGGAGAACCTCGTCGAGCTGATGGACGACCTCGCAGCCGAACCGCTCCCAACCGCGCGGAACCAGCGTCGGCGGCCCGCACAGAATCACGTGCGCGCCCAGTTTCTTCAGCGCGTGGATGTTCGACCGGGCCACCCGGGAGTGCGCGATATCTCCGAGGAGACAGACCGTCAGCCCCTCGATCCGGCCCCGGGCGCGTCGGATGGTCATCAGGTCGAGCAGGGCCTGGGTCGGATGTTCGTGCGCGCCGTCGCCGGCGTTGATGATCGCGCAATCGACGTGCTGGGCGAGCAGGTGAGGCGTCCCGGGGGTCGGGTGGCGAATCACCATGATGTCGGCGCCCATCGCCTCGATATTCCGGGCGGTGTCGATGAACGACTCGCCCTTCGAGAGGCTCGATGCGCTCGCGGTGAAATCCTGGGTATCGGCCGAGAGTCGCTTGGCGGCGAGGCTGAAGCTGGTTCGGGTTCGCGTCGAGTTCTCGAAGAAGAGGTTGAAGACGATCCGCCCCTGGAGCGCGGGAACCTTCTTGCGGCTTCGGGTCGAGACCTCGGCAAACGACTCGGCGGTGTCCAGGATCGCCGTGATCTCCTCGGCCGAGAGTTCCTCCAGGCCGAGCAGGTGCTTGCGGGTCCAGGCGGCGGCGGCCGTCTCGGCGTGGTTTGTGGCGGTCATGGAGCGGGGCGCGCCTCCGTCGCGGGGTGGTCGATCGCGGCCGTTCGTCCGACCGTAACGATCTCGTCGGCCGGGTCGACCGGTCGGAGCCGTACCCGAACGTGATCCTCACGCCCCGTCTCGATCACCAGGCCGACAACGTCCGCCTGGATCGGCAACTCTCGGTGGCCCCGGTCGACCAGCACCGCCAGACGGACCGAGGCGGGACGGCCCAGGTCGCAAACCGCGTTGAGCGCCGCTCGAACGGTCCGGCCCGTGAAGAGAACGTCATCCACGAGTACGACGTCCGCACCTTCCATATCAAACGGAATCTCGGTCCCTCGAAGCACAGGCCAGGCCGGGCTCAGGGCCAGATCGTCCCGATAGAGGGTAATCTCCAGCGCCCCAACTCCCACCGGCTCGCCGGTCAGACGCTCGATCTCGGCGGCGAGCCGTTCCGCCAGCGGAACGCCCCGGGTCCGAACGCCGACCAGGCGTAGCGGGACTTCGGGGCGTCGGGTCCTCGCCAGTTCTCCGGCCATCGCCGCGAGCATGCGATCGACCGCAGAGCCATCGCTGATTCGATGCTCGCCCGCGTTTTTCACGATTCATCCTCCTCGAGGCCCGTTCCGCGTTGATGGGAACTGTAGCAGACTTTCCGCCCCGGCTCGAAAATGGGAAAAATTGAGATGCCCGCTGATGAGAGTTTTTCCGCCTCA
>DAIDJI010001080.1 GCA_027451455.1 Planctomycetales bacterium
AGCAGGATCGTCTCCAGGTCGCGTGGGACCTTCGGGACCAGCCGGGAGGGCGAGACCGGGTCATCGTCCAGAACCTGACGCAGGGTCTCCAGGACCGTGGCCGCTCGGTACGGGACGCGACCGACCAGCATCTCGTAGAGGATGGCCCCCAGCGCGTGGACATCGGCCGGCGGCCCGACATGCCGGGAGTCGCCCCGCGCCTGCTCGGGAGCCATGTAACTTGGCGAGCCCATCACCTGTCCGCTGAGTGTCTGCCCGTCGTCGCCGTCGACTCGCTTCGCCAGGCCGAAGTCGGTGATCTTGGGAACGCCGTCGGCAGTGAAGAGGATGTTCGATGGCTTGAGGTCGCGGTGGATGATCCCCGACTGATGGGCGAACTCGACCGCCAGAGCGATCGAATGGAGCAATTCGGCCGCATTTCGACCCGACTGCGGGTCGCCGGCCAGCCGGTCCTGAAGACTGCCCCCTTCCAGCAACTCCAGGACGACATAAGGGAGCCCGTCGGCCTCGTTGATATCAAAGATCTGGATAATATTGGGATGGTGCAGCCGGGCGACCGACTCGGCCTCGACCCGGAATCGGGCGAACGAGTCGGACCGGGCCTGCGCTCCACCTCGGATCATCTTCAGGGCGACCAGGCGATTGAGCCCCCGGTGCCTCGCCCGGTAGACGACGCCCATCCCGCCCTCACCAAGCCGGTTGAGGATCTCGTAACCGGGGACTGTCGGGCCTCGGGTCGCCTGACCCGGAGCCATCTCTGGCTGAATGGTCGCGAAAGGATCGTTCGGCGGCGAACCCGTCGACTCGGCGTCGGAGATCGTTGCGCCCTCGGCTACTTCGGTCGGGATGTCGTGAGCGGCGAGGGTCGCCTGCGGATCGGCGGCGCGATCGGCCCTCATCGCGACTGTCTGGAGGCCGTCGTCGGGCGACGACGGTTCATTGGAAGAATCGAGAAGTGTTTCGGTCCCGATTTCCTCAACGGTCCTGTGCCGATTCGGGGATGGTCTCGGGGCGGGACCGAGAATACTCCCATCAACGAGATCCCTCCCGATCGTGCCAGAAGGATCCTCCGCGCCGGCGTTCGCCGACCCCTCGATCTCCTCGATCCTAGGGCGGGGGTCGTCGGCCAGGGTCACCGCGACTTCCACGGCAGGAACGGCCGGCCGATCATCCAGGAAGCAGGCGATCGTCTCGGCGTTCTCCAATCGGTTCACGGGTGTCTCGGAGCGTCTGAGACGGTCGACGAGCGTCTGGCAGGCGGGACAAAGCTCGACGTGGGCGAGGATCTTTGCCTCGTCCGCCGCCCCGAGCCCGCCTTTTACGAGGCGACAGAGGTCGCCCTCGCCTGGACACGCTCTCATGGAGTCAATCCTCGAAGTCGGTTCGACCTTTTGCCCCGTCGTCGCGTGACACAATCAGAAGATACCCAAAACCCCCTCGTAACCGCCTACGGAATTCTTCCGAACGGGACAGGTTTCCGTAAAGAAGGGTTGGGATGGCAGGGTCAAGCCCCGCGTCGGGCCAGCTTTTGAAGGACCTCCAGGCCCCGATGCAGAGTTTTGTCGTCCACAGCATACGAGATTCGGAAGTGAGTATCGTACTGCGAGAAGACATTGCCT
>DAIDJI010001081.1 GCA_027451455.1 Planctomycetales bacterium
GCGCCGGCGGTCCGGCCGCGGACCCCGGCGCCCTTATTTATTTGCGATCGCGAAGGCCGCGAATCCGCTCGATCGACGAGCGTGAAGGGGCGCGATGAGACGGGCTGGACAGTGGCTAAGATGGATCGGAATGCTCCTCGAACTGATCGGCATCACCGCGGTGGTCCGCGACCCGGGTGGGCGAGTCGTCCCGGTCCTGCCGATTCCGGGAAGGGCGACGGCGTCGGCCGGATACCTGATCTTCGCTCTCGGATTGGTCCTTTGGATCACGAGCCAGGTTCTGCTGGCGGTCGGCCGACGTCCCGAGCCCTGAAGCCCTCTTGCGAATTCCGGCTGGCCGCTTCCGGTTCGAGTCGATAAAAGACAGACTCGATTTCACGCGCGAAGGGAGGAGACCTTCGCGGAATTCCACGGATGGATGAGATGCCCCTGGCGACGTCGGCCGGCGATGCAATGGCGGCGGAGGTAGACCGAAGCGGCTACCTTGCGCGCCTTCCGTCCGGGATGCTTGGGGCCGTCGTCCTGATCGTGCTGGTGAACCTGGTCCTGGGAAAGCTTCGCTGGGACAATCCACCGCGATCGCGACTTTCCGCGTCGTGGCAATGGGCGAACCGCGCGGCGGAGGGACCCGAGGCGGGCGCAGAGGTCCTTTGCTTCGGCGACAGCCTCATCAAGCTGGGGATTGTCCCGCGCGTGCTTGAGGAGCGGCTCGGGCGGTCGTCGTACAATCTCGCCGTCCTGGGCGGGCCGGCGCCGGCAAGTCATGAGCTCTTGCGACGCGTCCTTGACCGGGGATGCCGGCCCCGGGCGATGGTCGTCCACTTCTCGCCGCTACTGCTCGGGATGGACCCGAAAGCCGGCCTGGAATGGTGGGCGGGCGGTTTGCGGATCGGCGATCGCCTGGCGTTGCTCGGCCGGACGCGCGATCCTTCGATGGTCGGTTCACTCATCGTGCATGGACTGCTCGGCTCGATCGGGGCGCGGGATGCGATCCGATCGGCACTCGGGCTCCGGTCGGAAAGTTCCGGGTACGTCGATCGGCTTGGTCGCGAGGGGATCGAGGAACTGGTCGTCGGCTGGACGCGGAACCAGGGTGCCCAGCTCGCTCCTCGGGAATTCGTTCCCGTCGCGGGCTCGCTACCGAAACCGTATCTCGGCCGCGGATGGAGATGGGCTCCGAACCCCGTGCATGCATATTTCGTCGATCGGTTTTTGGCGATGGCGCAGGAGCGGGAGATTCCGGTCTACTGGGTGATCCCGCCAGCGGACGCCGCCTGGCTTGATCGGAATGAGGACGTCGGGACGGTCGGAGCGTATCGCGAGTACGTCCGCGGACTGCTCGGCCGGTACGAGGTTCTGACCGTCCTCGACGCGCAAAAAGCGGGGTGGGGACGCCGATGGTTCCGCGACCCGATCCACCTGAACCGTGACGGGGCGGTCCGGTTGAGTGGGCTGGTAGCGACGGCCATCGTAGACGGTCAGGGCGCGCCGGCGAGCGTCGATCGCTGGATCGCAATGGATCAACTCGACCAAACGCGACCGGCCGACGATCGGCTCGCGGATGGTCCGATCACGATGGAGGGCCCGCGCTGATGAGCCGAGGGAATCGGAACGAGGG
>DAIDJI010001082.1 GCA_027451455.1 Planctomycetales bacterium
CGGGACGCTGGTCAAGGTACGCCTGTTGGCTCTCCCGAGCAGCGAGCAAGCGATCATGTACGTCAGGTGTGTCAAGCGCCGATAGCTGATGATCGGAGAGCGCGGCGAGTGGTCGACCTGAACGTGACGCTGGGGCGTCTGCAGCTAAAAAACCCGATCCTGGTGGCCTCGGGGACGTTCGGCTACGTCCGCGAGATGTCGGCGTTCGTCCGGCTGGAACGGCTCGGCGGGGTGATCCCCAAGACCGTGACCGCCCGCCCCCGCGCAGGGAATCCGACGCCTCGAACCGTCGAGACTGCCGCCGGAATGCTCAACGCGATCGGCCTCGATAACGACGGGATCGATCACTTCATCTCACACCACCTTCCCTATCTCCGAACGGTTGGCGCCCCGGTGATCGCGAATATCGCCGGCGAGGACGAGGACCAGTTTGTCGCGATGGCGGCGCAACTCGGAGGCGAGACGGGAATTACAGCGGTCGAGCTGAACATCTCGTGCCCGAACGTCAGCCACGGGCTCGACCTCGGAGTCGACGCGGGGGCGGTCGGCCGGCTGGTGAAGCGGGTCCGGTCGGAATGCCCGCTGCCGATCATCGCCAAGCTGACGCCGAATGTGACCAGCGTCGTCCCAATCGCCGCCGCCGCCGCCGAGGCCGGCGCCGATGCCGTGAGCCTGATCAATACCCTCCGCGGGATGGCCGTCGACTGGCGAAGGCGCCGACCGATCCTCGCCTACGACGTCGGCGGACTCTCAGGACCGGCCGTCAAGCCGATCGCCCTGCGGATGGTCTGGGATGTCGCCCGCGCTCTGCCCGAGTTGCCGATCATCGGCATCGGCGGGATCGCGACCGCCGACGACGCGATGGAATTCCTCGTCGCCGGCGCCTCGGCCGTACAGGTCGGCACTGCAACCTTTTATGATCCCACCGCCGCCGATCGGATGGTCGACGAGATCGCGTCGAGAGCGGCCGAGATCGGCGCTGGCTCGATCCGTGAGATCGTCGGGACGCTCCGGTCGAACCGGAGCGCGTAAGTCCCACCGGTCAGGCCGAGGCCCCTGCTTCGGCCCGGGGGCGCATCAAGAGCTTCAGGTCGGGATAGCTCTTCAGCAAATCCTGGACGCGAGCGAGGAACTCTTGCCGCGATGCCCACGGGACCTCGAACGGAGGCAGAGGCTCGTCGTCAATCCCGAGGACGGATCGCTGGTCGTGCCGGGCCCCCCAGCGCTGGAACACCGCCATATGGCTCCAGTCGAGCCCCTGTCCGTCCAACCACTCAATGGCCGGGCCTCGGCGGCCCTGGAAGGTCTCGGCGTTGAAGTGATACAGAAACGATCGCTCGCCCGGCGTGACGGAAGGGATCACGGTCGGACCGTTATTCATGGCGTCGGCCTCCGGAAAGGCAGGTAAATTTGCGGCCAGTATCCGAACCGGAAGGGGGCCGCGATTCTCCGTTCGAGAAGATCCAGGAGGAAATCCTCGAGCGATGCGTGGTTCCTGATTATGGAGTCAAGAAAGTAGGTCAGGCTTTCCAGCCTGACCCGCTCGAAAAGGTCAGGCTGGAAAGCCTGACCTACTTGAGCTCCTCCTTTGTCGGCGCAATAGGATGA
>DAIDJI010001083.1 GCA_027451455.1 Planctomycetales bacterium
ATCTCCAGGACAACGCCGCGGGCGGTCTGTATTCGCTTTTGCTTCAGCCGCACGCCTTTACCTCGGCGACTCTGAATTCAACCGCCTCGCGGTCGGTTACCGGCAACTGGACGCTCAACCCGATGTCGAACCCCGACCGACTCCGGGCGATGCGCGCCGCGTATCAGCTTGCGATGGGGATCGAGGAGATCGACCCCGTCGACGCCGCCAGGCTCGCCGACATCCTCAAGAACCAGAAAGATGTTCAGATCGATCGAGGATGGATCTGCACGGGGACCCGTCGCGAGGTCCCGCGCGGGGCTTGCATCGTCGCCCATTGCGGGAGGACCTACGCCTGGGTCGCGCCCGGGCGCTCGAAGGACTTCGCCGACTTCTCGCTCCTGATGCTGAACATCGCGACCTGGATTCCACCCACCCCGAAGCAGCCGACGGGCCTTCAGCCCGAGATCCGTCCCGGCGAGGAGGCCGAGGAGGCGCCGGGGATCCAGAGGCGGCTCTACGAGGATTCGTCGGGGATCAACCGCGGCTTGTTCTTCGTGCCGCGATAAGGCCCGGATCATCCCAGCGGGCGATTCTCGCGGACGACGGCGGGCGTCGCGGCCTCGTTGACAACCAGCCGGAAGACGTCGGGCCTCGCGTAGTGGCCGACGGCGTCAAAATCGAGCCGGGCGCGGGGGATCTCGTCGAGGTCGAGGTCGGCGGTCAGGATGGCCGGGCCGTCGACCGCTGGACCGGCGAGGATCTTGCCGAGCGGGTCGACGATGCAGCTTCCGCCCGCCGACATCACCGTCGACGGGAGATCCCCCTGGATCGCCGGGTAATCCGCCGGGTAGTCCGATCGGAGAGCGTACTGGTTGCACCCCAGGACGAAGCACCGGCCCTCCATCGCGATGTGGCGCAGGGTCGACAGCCAGCTTTCGCGGCCGTCGGCGGTCGGGGCGCAGTAGAGCTGGACGCCCCGGGCGTACATGTGCATCCGGAGCATCGGCATGTAGTTTTCCCAGCAGATGACAGCGCCCAGGCGGCCGATCGGCGTTTCGAGGACGGGCATGGTTGAGCCGTCTCCCTGGCCCCAGATCAGCCGTTCGGAGGCGGTTGGCATCAACTTTCGGTGCTTGCCCAGCAGGGTCCCGTCCGGCCCGAAGAAGAGGACGGTGCAGTAGAGCGTTCCGCCCTCGCGCTCGGTCACGCCGATCACCAGGTGAGCGCCGGTCCGTCGAGCGATCAGGCCGATGGCCTCGGTCGCCGGGCCGGGGACGTCGACGCTCGCCTCCCAGTAGCGCCGGAACCATTCGCGCCCCTCGGGCGTGCGCGAGCCGACCCGGGCGCCGAAGTCGAGACCGCGCGGGTAGCCCGAAACGAACGCCTCGGGGAAAAGGATCAGGCGGGCGCCTGACCGTGCGGCCTGGTCCGATAATTCGGAGAGGCGAATCAAGGTCGCGTCGCGATCGAAGGCGATGGATGCTGCCTGGACGACCGCGACCCGGACCGGATTCATGGACGATCACTCCTTCATCGGCCGACGATTGCCGGCCGGGACGCTCCCAGGCACGAGGCGGCGAGCCATCCGAACGACGCGGCGCCCAGAAGTCCGCCCGCGAACAGGC
>DAIDJI010001084.1 GCA_027451455.1 Planctomycetales bacterium
ATCTGGAATCTGGGAGACCAGACCGTCGCCGACGCTCAGGAGGCTGTAGGTGTGGGTGGCGTTGGTGATCGACAGATGATGCTGGACCACTCCGACGCCGAGGCCGCCGAGGAGGTCCTCGAGGAGAGCTTCCCGGCCGTCCCCTTCGACTCCGAGGTCTGGGACCGCGACCAGGGCGTCATCTTCGACGCCGAGTGGCTCGCGGACGGCTCGCACCCGTGGCCGATCCCGGTCGTCTCGGCCGAGGATGACCGGGAGTTCCCGGACGACGACTGGGCCGCCCTCGCGCTCGAGGATCTCGGGATCGCCCCGATCTCGGGCGGTTCGCCCGACGCCGAAGAGGTCTTCCACCCCACCGAGGCCGATTGGCGGGATTACGCCCTCTGGAGTCGAGAACTCGACGCCCGCCGCCGGACCGCGGAGTATCTTGCGGACTTCAATGACCAGCGCCAGGATTGGACGGAGATCCCGGCCTGACGCCCGACGCCCGGCCCGGGGCGGTGTTCGCCCCGGGCCTGTCCCTTCACCGCTCGCTTCGCAGGAGGATGCGACGATGTTTCATCCGTTTCAGGCGATGCCGGAAGAACTCTCCCTCAGCTACATCGAGGGTCCGGGCGGCCAGGTCTCCACGGTAATCGCCCTGTTCTGGCCCGAGGGCGCGCCGGCCGCGTGCCAGCTCTGCCCGCTCGGCTATTGCGGGGCCGGGTCGGGCCGGTTGTGTCAGCGGACCGTCCCCGGCCGGGTCGCGCCCGAGGACGCGTGGCTGCACCGCGTGGAGTCGGTCGCCCCGGGGGTCGCCCCCCTGGCGGACGATCCCCGGCTCGCCCGGCCCGGTCCCGTCGGGCCGGTCATGTCTGCGACGATCTGACGTTCACTACCCCGCCCCGGGCCGCTCGGTCCGGGGCGTCTTCATTGGAGACGACGACATGGCCCGTGAGAAGCCGGACGAAATCCAACAGGCTTACGGTCATCTCCTGTCTGCCCTGCGATCGGCCAGGGACGGCTACAGGACTATCCGTGTGCTCCCCGACGAAGAACTCGACTCGGCGCAGCGCCTCGAGAAGCATCTGGTGATCGAGGAACACGCGGCCTTTGTCCGCGACATGTTGGAGACGGTTGATCGCCTGATGTCCCGGCATCTCGGCCGCCATTCGCCGCCTCAGGCGGACGCCTGACGCCCCCCTGCCCCGCGCGCGACAACGCCCGGCCATCCCTCGCAACGGGGGGAAGGCCGGGCGTTGTCGTTACGATCGGCAGCCTCGGCCCTCGCATCAGGCCGCATTGCTTTCCTGCCTAACCTCGGCCCCGTCCCCGGGCCGATCGTTAGTAGCAGCAGGGTTTGCCCGATCCAGAGAGAACCCGGCCCCCCGGACGCTCACCACGTAACCGGAGAGGTTGCGACTGATCAACGCCTCGACGATTTCGCTTTGGGTGAGTCCTTCCTTCAGGCACGCCGCGCCCAGTCGCTGGAACGACTCGGGCGAGAGCATCACCGCGGTCTTCACTCGGGCGGGCTTGCTGGCGACTGCTCGACTGCTCGCACGGGCCATCGGTCGATCTCCGGTGTTGAGAGTGGAGCCCGGCCCCTGGGCTGCATCCCCGGGGCC
>DAIDJI010001085.1 GCA_027451455.1 Planctomycetales bacterium
AACCTTCACGTGTTGCTCGCCGACCAAACAATCACCGAGCGATTCCTCGACGATCTCGCCGATCGGCTGTTTGTCGTTGCCTGCGCGAAGGAAACGAATGAGATCGAGCCAACGAGCTAGGCTTATCGCCTGCGTCCGCGTTCGGCGAGTGGCAGAGGCTACCGAGATGATCTCCAGGAGAATGCCATGCCTTCGGTGAATCGCGTGATTTTGATCGGCCGGCTCGGCCGGGATCCCGAAATGGAATACACCCCGGAGGGTCAGGCCGTGACCCGCATCAGCCTGGCCACAGACCGTTATGGGCCCCCCGGTACCCCGTACGAGACCGACTGGCACCAAATCGTCTGTTTCGGCAAGGTTGCCGAGTTCGCCGGCGAGTATCTCGACAAGGGGCGCCTGGTCTGCGTAATGGGCCGCATCGCCTATCGCGCCTGGGAGACCAAGGGGGGCCAGAAGCGGCGCACGACCGAGATCGTCGCTTCCGAAGTCGTCGGGATCGATTACCGCTCCCCGACAAACCAGCACGAAACAGCCAGCGATGAGCCACCTCAACCTGCCGATACCTGATCTCCCCTCGCTGCGTTTCAGCTCCCACCGACGACGTCTCCTGTGCGTGGTTCGCTTGCCGCGATTTCCCCACGCGCCGTTCGCCCGTGACATCGCCTTTGTCGCGAGCCTCGACGCGCCGTTTCTTCGCCGATGGATCGTCTATCGGCGCCTTCGGCCATCCCCACCGGATTTCGATGGCCTTGCCCGCGCGGCCTAACCCTTTCGATCACGATGCCCACGGCGGAGAGAACACCTCTTCGCCGTGGTTATGCAGGAGGCATTCGGTGGAAACAGTTTCGAACGTGCTGCCTTTACCGGTCCGCTGGGAGGTCGCGGTACGCACCAAAACCCCGGCCCGACTTGCCCGTACCTTCGCCGCGCAAGTCGGCGCATTTTACGATCGTGAAGAGTTCGACGCCCTCGCGCGCCAGGTCAGCGACCTCTACCGTCAGGACAACCCCGAGTATGCTCAACACTTCCGCGCCCGCCTCGACCGCCGCCTCTACGATCGGTATCACACGCCGGTCATCTGGGACGTCTCCCTGGTCGTGAATCAAGATAGCCCATCGCCCACGACGTGAACGGAACGTCCGATGCCCGACAGGTCAGCTTCCTCGCCCCCAATTCCGCGATCCTCCTCCACCTCATCCGCGAGAACCTGCGCCTCCTCGCCGAGCTTGCACGCAAGTCCGAGGTCGCCCTGAACGAGGTGAGTGAGGAGGCCCACTACGTCCGGCGTCCAGCGGACCTCGCCGACTACCTTGGGCCGGAGCTTTCGAGCCTGGCCCAGGAGCAGCTACGAGTGGTCTGTCTGGACAGCAAGAACCGCATCGTCGCCAACAGCCTCGTCTACCAGGGCGGCTTGAACGCCACGGTGATCCGTCTCGCCGATTGCTTCCGCGACGCGGTGCGCCTCGGCGCCGCGGCGATCCTCCTGGTCCACAACCATCCCTCGGGCGACCCAACGCCCAGCCCGGAGGACATTCGCCTTACTGCGGAGGCGGGACGAGCGGGTGACCTTCTCGGAATCGACGTCCTCGACCACATCGTCATCG
>DAIDJI010001086.1 GCA_027451455.1 Planctomycetales bacterium
TGTTCGCCACGCACTATCACGAACTCGTCGACCTGGAGAAGACCAGGCCCCGGCTGCGCAACGCGAACGTCGCGGTGCGGGAGAGCGGCGGCGAGATCGTCTTCTTGCACCGGATCGTCCCCGGCGGGGCCGACCAGAGCTACGGCATCCACGTCGCCCGTCTGGCCGGCGTTCCGTCGCCGGTGGTCGACCGAGCCCGAGAGATCCTGGCGTTCCTCGAGAGGCAACATGGCCCCGACCCCGGCGCCGTTCCTTCGGGAGCAACCGAAGCGCCGATCCGTCGGAAGGTCAAGACGGGCCGCGCCCTGGCCGGAAGCCTCTTCGCCTCGCTTCCCGACCCGCTCCTGGACGAACTCCGCCACGTCGACCTCGCGACGCTGACCCCCGACCAGGCCCTTGACCTGGTTCGCCGCCTCCGCGAGCTTGCGGATTGATCCAGCGGACCGCTTCGCGTCCGCATGCGCCGGCTTCTCCCTATCAAAAGGGGCGAGATTCCGGAAAAGTTTCGCGGTTTCGCCAGGCGCATCCAATCGCCCTTGACGCCCGGAGTCTGAGCCGTCACCATGACCTTTCTCGGATAGGGTCATCAGGATGAGGACATCAGCTTTCCGGGGGCGAATCGACATGGAAGTCGGGCGAATTGGGGTCCGCGCGGGCGTTGGTATCCTTCTGGCGATCGGGTGTCTCCTCACCACGACCAGACCGGCCCACGCCGATCCGCTCTACACGGCGATCGACCTCGGCACAGGCACCCCGACGTTCGGCAATGGGACGGTCACCGGCTCGAACGGCCAGACCTACGCCTTCAACCCGGTGACGAACGCCCTGCCCTCCGGCGCCGGCACGGGGCCGAGCATTCCGGTTCCCATCGCGCCGCAGGTCGGCTGGCCGATGACCTACGGCAATCCTAACTACGCCTTCAGCCACTCCCAACTGACCGCGATGAACGCACAGGGACTGGCCGCCGGAGTCGATACCTACGGGGTTTCCGGCCATTTGGAGAATGCCGAGGCGTTCATCACGCAGAGGCAGCCGGATGGTAGTTGGGGACACCCGATCGGAATGTGGCAGGGCGCCTCGACCCTGGATGGTATGAGCCCGGGCGTCCAGATCCTGGGCATGGCCGCTAACGGCCAGGTGCTCGGCATCGGCCAGCCCAATCCCTACGGGCCGATCTGGCCGCAACTTCTCCTGTACGATACCCACACGAGCGCCCTCACGAACATCTCGACCCTTCCGAAACTGATCAACGGACTCCCCTCGTCACCCCTCTTGCCCAGCTCCGCACAGCTCGATAATCAGGGCAGGATTCTCGTGCAGACCAGCGCGGCCGTCCAGGGACCGGGCCACGAGGTTCTGCTCGTTCCCCAGGGCACCCCCGGCAACGAGGTCGCCGCGCCCGAGCCCTCGACCTGGCTCCTCTTCGCGATCCTGGCCGGCGCCGGCGCCGCCACCGGCGCCACGACGCTGCCCGAACGTCTCGGCTTCGAGCCGTTCGACCCGGCGCTGCGCTATTCGCTCGGCCGTTTCGCCGAGGCCGGCGCCACGATCCTGGCGGCCAAGGGGGCGGCGGAGGCCATCGCCGCGCTGT
>DAIDJI010001087.1 GCA_027451455.1 Planctomycetales bacterium
CGAGGTTCGCCCCCTTGCTGCCCCCGTCGATCCGCCCCGTGGCCGGCCACGCGGTCGTCGATCTCGTCCACCAGCACGGGCATGTTCATCTCGAGCAGATCATGACACTTCGTGGCCGCCTCGATGCGCTGGAAGCTGGACTTCGGCTGGGCCACGGCAACTCCCACCCGGTCGTTCGACTCCATCCGCCAGCCATCGATCGGATGGGCCTCGCGGACATACACCGCCAGGAATTCCGCCCTGTCACCGTACTTCTGCGCCAGGTCGTCGAGAGTCCCAAACTGGGACCGGAACGGCCCTCACGTGAAGCTGCCGAAGACCAGGACAACGGGCTTCTTCCCCCGGAAGTCGGCCAGGGAGACACGCCTCGACTTGTCGGGCGACTCCAGGGTGAACGGCGGCGCCTCCCGGCCCAGGCCCGGCCCTTCGGTGATCGATCCGATCTCGCCGGTGAACAGTCCCTTGAGGAGCGTCCATCGCGACGGTCCCTCCGGGCCGGACGGCTTCCCGCGGCTCGCCGCCGGCCTCGGAGCCGCGGGCGGCGGATAGAGCAGGGCCGCAACGTCTTCCTGGGTGAGGAACTTCTTCCCGTTCGCGGCCTGCTCGAACGCCTTCTGCCATTCCGCCAGCGTGACCCGGCCGTTCCCATTCCTGTCCATCTGCGCGAAACGTCCGCGAGCCAGGGCGCGGCCCTGGAGGTATCGCGAGCGGGGCGACCAATCGAGGTCCTCGGCGGTGACGGTCCCGTCGCCATCGCGGTCGAGCGCCCGGAACAGGCGGGCCGAGCCCTTGAGCTCGTCGGCCGTCACGACGCCATCCCTGTTCCGGTCGAACCGGGTGACCAGCCAGCTCCACTCATAACGGCTCTCCGACGGGTGGAACCAGCCGGAGTTCGGCCCCATGTCCGCCCCGTCCTTCACGATGGCCCACAGCATCTCCGCAAACTCGGGGACCTTCGCCGAGGACGGACCCCGGCGGGGCGGGTCGGCCGCGAGCCCTGGTGAGGGGCGGACGATCATGATCGCGGTAATGGCCATCACGAGCGGGAGGGCGGTCGGCATGAACCTGAGGCAATGTCGTTTCATCGAGAAGCCTCCATAATCTGTTCGGATCGTTTATCCCCCGACCATTGGTACCGGAGCGACGGCCGCGCCGATCGGTTCGATGATGGACAGCGCCGAGAAGAGCGCTGTAGCGAGCGTGAGATCCAGAATCTCAGCGTCCCCGAGACCCAAAGCAGAGATTCTGCGAATCTGTTCATCGGTGATCGTGTAGGCCGCGTTCGCCACCTGCCACGCATATCGGCGACACGCCGAGACGAGACACGGATCGGAGGCGATGCCCGGCGGCGCCGCCCACGAGCGGAGTGTCTTTGAATCGGACGACGATCCCTCGGGGAGCCAGCGGTCGACCGCCCGACTGAGGCCGGAACCCGGCATCGCCCGGGAGGCCACGGCGATCGCCGCCGTCAGCGAGGCGATGGCCGTGGCGCAGGCGATCGGCGTGCCGTTGTCCACGTCGCGGCCGGAGGACGCCTGGATAACCGCTGCGGCCGGCATGCCCGCGGCCTTCAAGGCCTCG
>DAIDJI010001088.1 GCA_027451455.1 Planctomycetales bacterium
ACTTCAGCTCGACGATCACCTTGTTCTCGACGATCAGATCGGCGCGGAAAGCCTCGTCGATCCGGATCGCATCGTAGATGACCGGGACGGGAGGCTGCGCCAGCACGGGCAGTCCGGGCCGTTCGAGTTCATATCGGAGGATTCGCTCATAGACAGATTCAAACACTTTCGGGCCGACCTTCCGGTGAATCCGATAGGCGGCGTCGACAATCTGCCCGCTGATCTCATTCTCGTGCATGACCCCGCCCTCGCTCGTTGGACTAAAAATCCCCCGGCCTTCTCTGCGTCTCTGCGTGAAACTTTTATTGATGTCTTATCCGCGTCTCTGCGTGAAACTCCGGATCCCCCGACTTCACCGCGCCGGTGCGAGGCGATCCAGCGTCGAGCGCAGGCGACCGACGACCGGAGCCATCGCCGGTGATCGCGATCGGTCGATCAACTCGCGGGGGTCGTCGCGTTCGTTGTAGAGTTCTTCGCGGCCATCGCCGGCGTTGCGGATGAGGACATAATCTCCCTGGGCGATCGCGGTCAGCGGGCCTCGGCGCACCGGTGCTCGGCCCTGGTTGGGGTCGATTGGATTGGGCTCCGTCAGCTCCGAGAAGACCGGGCTCGCGTTGGGTCCCGGGGGAGTCGGTTGTGGGGCCCAGGTTCGCGAGAGCGATCGGCCCGGGAACGGCGACCACGCCCCGGGCGCGGCCAGCTCGGCGATCGTCGCCGGGAGGTCCCGCAAGCTGATCACCTCGGGCACCACCGAGGGCGGTCTCCGGCCGCCCGGCGGGACGATCACCAGCGGGACGTGGATCTCCGTTTGATAGAGGCTCTCGCCGTGGTCGTAGAGTCCGTGCTCACCGAGTCCCTCGCCGTGGTCGGCCACCACCACGATCAGCGTCCGATCGAGCTCGCCCCGTCGCTTCAACTCGTCGAAGAGCTTGCCAAGCTGGGCGTCGAGATAGGCGAGGCAGTCGTCGTAGGCGTTGCGTGCCATCGTCAGCGCCGGCGGCGGGAGTTTCTCCCGGTCGGAATGGATCCAGCCATCGAGCAGGAAGAAGTATTCGCCCTCGGTCCTCGGCCCGTCGCCGAACTGGTACGAGACGCCCATCGGTAGGACATAGGGGGCGTGCGCATCCACATAATTGAGGAACGCGAAGAAGGGCCGATGCGGCTCCTTGCGGCGATCCAGCCAGCCGAGAAGCTCTCGGTTGATGATCGAGGCGTCCTTGCGGTCGCCGACCTGGAGCTGTCGGATCGTCCACCCCGGCGCCACCCATCCGACAAGGTTCACCCCCATCTCGAACAGACGAGAGGCCCGAAGGGTGGCCGAGTCGCGAAAGACGTGGTCCTCGTAATGGCCGAAGTCGCGGGCGAGGCCGCTGTCGTACGAGCAATAGATCGTGTTGGCGACGAAGCCCGCCGTCGTGTAGCCAAGGCCGCCGAAGAACCCGGCGAGCGTCGGGAAGCGGCCCTGGATTGAGGTTAACCACCGGGCGTTCACGTCGTGCGGCCACTGGCCGGTGAGGATCGTCGCGTGCGAGGCGAGCGTCCAGGGCGCAGTGGACCGGGCCTGATCGAA
>DAIDJI010001089.1 GCA_027451455.1 Planctomycetales bacterium
AACCCCAGCCGGCGAGAAGATGGAGGAGGCCGTCCGCCAGCAGCGAGACCTGCTCGCCGAGTTCGAGAAGATTTCCGACGAGCTCAATCGCGTGCTCGCCAATCTCGAAGGAAGCACCCTGGTCAAACGGCTCAAGGCGGCAGCCCGGCTCCAGTACAAGATCGGCGGCCGGCTTGGCGACGGGATCGGCGAGACCTTCGGCGTCACGTCGAACAAGGTCGGCGGCGGGCCCGAGAAGGTCCTCGGCGAGCTCGCCGAGCAGGAGGCGAAGGCCAGCCACGACGTCTCGCTTATCATGGACGACATCCAGTCTTACTTCGAGCGACGACAGTTCCTCCGGTTCCAGACCGTCCTCGACGAGATGAGGAAGCAGGACGTCATCGGTAGCCTCCGGGCGCTCGGCGATGACCTCAAGAAAGAGAACGGACTCTCGATCGCTCAGTGCGATTTCTGGTCCGATTCGCTCGACCGATGGGCCGAGGACCTGGTCGATCCTGCCTCGGGCGGTACGTGACCAGGCAGCAAATCGCGCGGCAGTTTGCCGCCCTCGCTGATCCTGGAAGCCATGCAGATTCTGGAAGCCGAAGTCAACCTCCGCGAGGAGACTCGCGTGGCCGAACAGGCGAAGCCGGCCCTCAAGCCGGAAGATCACGGGAAACAGGCGAACAAGCTTGCTGGATCGCAGTCCGAGATCCAGAAGCGGACCCAGACCCTCACGCAGCACATCCGAGAACTGCCCGACAGCGAGAATGAGTTCCCGAAGGAAATCGAGCTTCTGACCCGGGTGGCCAACGTCATGGGCGAGGCGTCGGGCATCCTCGCCCGGCCCGAGACCGGCCGACCTGCCATCGGCGCCGAGACCGAGGCGATCGAGCTGCTGCTGATGTCGAGGCGGATCAACCCCAAGGGCGGCGGAGGTGGAGGCGGCAACAGCCCCGGCGGCGGCGGCAAGGGATCGACTGTCGACTCGGCACTGGCGCTGATCGGCGGCGGCGCCAATGAAAAGGAGGTCCGCGAGGATCGCGGGATCGCCCAGGCGACCGGTGAGTCCGGGCTGGCCCTCCCTGAGGAGTTCCGCGCCGGCCTCGACGCCTATTTTAACCGGCTGGAGAAGGGGACGAAGTAATCCCGCGCCCGCCGGCCGGCGCGCTCGCTGCGCTGGCGGGACGGCCCAGCGAATGCGACGAACCGAGGAGCGACCCACCATGTTGCGCACCATCGCCCGATGGGCCGTCGTCGGCGTCGGCCTGCTCCTCGCCTCGCCCGCGAGGGCTCAGGACGCGAAGGACGCACCTCAGAATGACGTCCGGATCGTCAACGGCGGCGTCCAGCCGATGGTGATCCCCCAGTTCGACCCCACACCGTTCGTCTTCGGCGGCTCGAAGCCTGAGGATGTCCGCAAGAAGTTTGAGGAGGCGCTCGCTCAGGAGATCCGCTTTGTCGATCGGAAATATGAGCTAACGGCCGCCCAGCAGAAGAAGCTCAAGCTCGCGCCGGACCCGGCGCAGACGACGAAGATTCTCGACCTTCGCGAACCGACCGACCTCGAGCGCAGCCGGCTGTTGCA
>DAIDJI010001090.1 GCA_027451455.1 Planctomycetales bacterium
GCCGTTGGCAACCGTCGGGACAATGGTGATCGGCGTGTTCGTCACGGCGGCGCCCGGGAACTGGACGTATGACGAGGCCGAGGTGTAATGGGCGGCTGCGCCCGGCCCGCCGGTGTCCGTGAAGGTGCCGAGGACCGTCCCCGACGGAAGAACGAGCTGGCCCGACTGGATCGATGAGTCGGAGAGGGTGACGGTCCCGGGCGCCAGCGTCAAGGGCGCCGGCGAGACGGTCACGGCGTTCGGGAGGTTCAGCGAGGCGTTCGCTCCCGTGGCACCCGGGTGCTGGATGGTGACCGAGAGCTGCCCCCCGGCCGGGACGCTCGTGTAAGTATGCGTCCCATCGACGTGGAAAACGCCGCTCGCGTCCTGCACGATCGTACCGGCGGAGAGTGTTCCGTCACCCCACTCGATCGAGGCGTTGAAGTCGCCGGGGAGGGCCATCGGGTTCGCGCTGGTGAAGCTGGCGACCTCGGCGCCGTTGAGCGCGGTCCCGACCACGGCCTGGACAGTCGGCTGAACGGTCGCGGCGGCCAGCGGCTGGGCGGCGACCACAACCTGCCCCTCGTTGGGCGTGGTGGAGGCGTCGGTGGCGTCGACCGAGTCGTGGATCGCGATCGAGATCGTGTAGTCGCCCGCGTTGCGATAGGTATGAGCCGAGTTGATATCGTAGACGAGTGGCGAAGGAGGGGTCGGACTGCTGTCGATGGGATCATCGACCACCAGGGCCGAACTGGGGGCGGTTCCGTCTCCCCAGTTGATGGTCACGGTGTATTGACTCGGTGTCCCGTTGTCATTCGCCGTGAAGGTCGCGATCTCGGCCAGGCCCGAGGACGGCCAGGCGGTCCCCTCCTGGAACGAGGGGCTCTGGATCGTGATGGACGAGACCGAGAGCAAGACGCGGCCCTCGACCGGCTCGACACTCGGAGAGATTCGCAAGGATTCCGATCGGCTTCTGGCTCCGCATCCCTGGGCGCGGAGGCGGCGTGACCTGGAGGCCCACAGGGCCCCACGGCTTCGCTTCCTCATCCCGAGTTCCCCCCTTTTCTCACACGAAATTTTGTGCCTCTACAGGCATTCCAGAAGGCAGACTCGCCCTTGCGACACTCCGGGTCGCCATGACCACGGGTACGTTCTGGATACTAAGCACCATAGAACATCCGACGAATCGAGCAATTTTTGGTGCCCCGATCCGTTATCACGGCCTTTCTCGATCTTTTCGGACCTGCTAAACTAAGGCGGCCGAATGGGTACGGGCACCTCAGAGAGACTCGGAGCCCGTCCCCGTGCGGCCAGACGTTTTCAAGTACGCTGGACGGGGTCCGGTGGGCGGCGAGGGCCGCCAAGAGGCAAGGGGACGGCGAGATGGGCACCGAAAAGGTGGTCGGGGCGGTCTGCCCGCTCGATTGTCCCGATACCTGCCGGATGCTCGTCACGGTGCGCGAAGGCCGCGCGGTCGGGCTGCGTGGTGATCCCCATCATTCCTTCACACGTGGCTTCCTCTGCCAGAAGATGGCCAGGTATCTGGACCGGGTCTATAGCCCCGATCGGCTCCACCATCCG
>DAIDJI010001091.1 GCA_027451455.1 Planctomycetales bacterium
GCCGGCGGTCCCTGTACTCCGGCGCGAATCACTCCGATTTTCGACAGCCGCCCCGCCTTCGAAGCCCTTCTCGCCCTGATCGGCTCGGCCCAGTGCCGGATCGACCTGATGATGTTCGGCTGGGGCGACGATCCTGACGGCCGGACGGTCGCCGCCGCGCTCATCGAGCGTGCCCGCGCCGGCGTTCTGGTTCGCCTGATGATGGATCGGGGCAGCTTCGTCATCGGCGAGACAAACAAGCACGTCATCGTCGATGGCGATGCCTCGTTCCTCGACGCTCTCCACGCCGAGCCGAACATCCGCCTGATCGAGACCCCCGACCCCGGCCTTCGCTTCGATCACCGCAAGCTCGCTGTCTTCGACGACCGGATCGCCTGGTCGGGCTCTCTCATCCTGACGGAGCCCTCGGTCAAGCGCTGGCACAACTTCAATTACATTGCCGAGGGTCCAATCGTCGGCCAGCTCGACGCCCTCTTCGTCGAGCGATGGGAGAGACTCGGCGGCTGCCACGCCCCGCTCTGCACCCCGCCCGAGGTTGCCGACGCCGTTGACCCAAACGCGATTGTCCGGGTCGTCCGCACCGACGTCGACCCGGTGATCCGAACCCTCAAGGAAGCTGTCTACGGATCGGTAGACCAGGCTCATCACCATATCTATCTTGAGAATCCCTATTTCAACGATCGGATCCTCATCAAGAAGCTGATTGCTGCGCGGGCGCGCGGGGTCGATGTCCGCGCGATCCTCACGATGCGCGGCGACAGCGCGACGATGAACAAGTTCTCGTCACTGACCGCCAACGCCTTGCTCCGCGGCGGTTGCCGGGTTTATCTCTACCCGGCAATGACCCACGTCAAGGCAATGGCCGTCGATGGGACGATGATCTACATGGGCACAGGGAACTTCGACGATCTAAGCCTCCGTAATAACCGCGAGCTTTCACTAACCGTTCGCGGTCCCGAGATCGTCCCGCAGATCGAATCCGGCCTGTTCCTCCGCGATATGGCCGACTCGGAGGAACTGCACGCCCTGCTCCCGCTCCCGAAGGGGTGGCTCCTCCTGCGCCCGGGCTGGGAATTCTTTTGATCCGGCGTTCTCCTCCTCGAATCGGCGCGATGGGCATGGCACTTGCTGGTGGAATGAGGGTCCTGCCCACCAATTGAGTGGCCCGGGCGACGTCCGCCCAGGACGTCCGGCTGGGCTCGATCGCGACGAGATTCCTCGGCGATGCCGAGACGGGACCGTGCGCCATGCCGATGCGGATCGAGGACTATGCGATGATCGGCGACTGCCGGACCGCCGCGCTGGTGGCTCGGGATGGGTCGATCGATTGGCTCTGCTTGCCCCGGTTCGACTCGGGCGCCTGCTTCGCGGCGATCCTTGGCTCGCCCGAGAACGGCCGGTGGAAGCTCTCGCCCGACGAGCGGAAGCTCAAGATCCGGAAGGTCGAGCGGCGATACCGCCCGGGGACGATGGTCCTGGAGACCGACTTCGACACCGACTCCGGCGCCGTGCGGGTCACTGACGCGATGTCGATGGACAGTGAAACGCCGACCGTCGCC
>DAIDJI010001092.1 GCA_027451455.1 Planctomycetales bacterium
AGCCACTGGCCCGTGTCAAAGGTCGCGTGGTCCATCGCCTCGGTGGGCTGGAGGTTCAACAAGAGCACATCGGCCTTGGTCCGCTGGGCGATCGGCACGACCATCGAGGCCGTCATGATCACCCCGTCGCCGACCCGATTCCGCCGCGAGCCCGAGTCCTCGAGCCGATGGCTCCCCACCCATCAGAAGCGGGCCGGGTTGGGCGTCTGGACCGCCGGGCGGAGCCATCAGGCCCGGTCCGCCATCAAGGCGTGGAAGCGAGCCGAGCCCTTCGACCTGGCTGTGCTGGCCGGGTTCGCCGCCGACGTGGTGGACCTGGTCCGCGCCTGGAGCCCGATCCTGCCGGCCGGCTCGATCGTCACGGTGCCGCCCCAAGGCGCCTCGGCCCCCGGCCCCTACGCCGCCCGAGAACTCGGCCGGGCCGTGGCCGACGCCCTCGGATTGCCCTTCGCCGAGATCCTGAGCCGGACCGATAGGAAGCGATGGCACGGGCCGCGGCACGCCCTCCAGCAAGCCCCGTTCGTCTGCCATCTTCGGGACCCGGCCCCTACAATGGTGGTGATCGTCGACGACCTGGTCACGACCGGGCGGACGTTGCGGCTGTCGCTCGAGGCGACCCGGGCCGCCGGTGTGGCCGCGTTCGGGTTCGGGTACTCGGGAGTCTGACGCCATGAGCCAACCCGAGGGGGGCTTGGGGGGGAACCTCGCACCGGGCCGGGGGATCCGCGATACCCGTCTGGCGGAGCGTGCGCTCCGCGAGCGCTGGCCGATCCCCCGGGCCATCCGGCGGCCCCTGATCGAGCGGCTGTATGAGATCGTCGAGGACACCGCTTCGAGCCCGCGGGAGGTCACGTCGGCCGCCAAGGCGATCCTGGCCGCCAGCAAACTGAACCTCGAGGCGATCGCGGCGACGATGAAGGCCCGGGAGCATGAGGAACTCATCCAGCGGGTGGCTGAACTGGAGCGGCATTCGGAGAGCCAGGGAGGGGGGCGGCCGTGAGCTTACGTTCCCGGATCGACCGACTCGAGCGGATCCTCGGGGAACCGGCAGCCCCGAAGTTGGTCGTCATCACGACCGCCAGCGATCGATACGAGATCAACCGGCTCAATCGCGATTACCTGGCGCTGTCCGTGCCATGGAGCGAGAGATACGTTCATGGGGGAGGGGACAACCCGATCGACGCCCTGACGGATGAGCAACGCGCCTTGATTGGGCCGAATGACAAGGTGGTTAGCCTATGCCTACCGCCCAACGACCGGGATGACGACCGGGGGATTGATGGCCTTTAGACAACGCGTGAGATTCCCATGAGCATTGCGGGCCGAATCGCCCGGCTGGGGAAAGCCCTCGGGACGGCGGACACGCCGAAGCGGGTCGTGATCTCGACCGGGGGCGATCGCTACAGGATCTCGTGGAACGGGCCAAATGCCCCCTGGCTGAGCGTCCCTTATCCCGGCTCATCTCGCCCCGCCGGCTGGACCCCGATGGGTGCGCTTACCCATCAGCAACGGGCGCTGATTGGGCCGGGGGGACACGGTCCGGGCGCTCGTGGTGCCG
>DAIDJI010001093.1 GCA_027451455.1 Planctomycetales bacterium
TGTAGATTCCTCGGCCGGCCGAGGCTTGCGAGACGCTCCCGGCCGGGCTACGCTGTCGTTTCCCATTCCCCGAATCGAACTGGACAACCCAATCCAACCCGACCCGCCGCGTCGGCGGGCCGCCCATCCAGGAGCATGACCCGTGAAGCCCATCTCCCTCGTCGGCCTGATCCTGGCGACGACCTTCCTGCTCCCGCAGCCGGCCGAGGCCCAGAAAAAAGGGAAGCCCGGTTCGGCGAAGGTTTTCCTGCTCTCGGGCGGGCAGCGCAACCACCACGGATACCGTGACCAGGCATTCTACCTGGCAAACCTGCTGGAGAATACGGGCCGGTTCGAAGTGACCATCGGCGAGGACGCGGCCATCGTCGAAACCCCCGCCATACGAAATTATGACGTCCTGATCGTCGCCGTGGATCGTCGCGATCCCGAGCACAATTTCTCCGAGGGACAGCAAAAGGCAATCTTTGAGTTCGTCCGTTCGGGACACGGCTACGTCTCAATTCACGGCGGCGACAACGCGGCGAAGAACTGGCTTCCCACCTGGAAGGAAATGCTCGGCGGCGTCTTCTCGCGTTTCGGCCTGCCCGACGGCAAAACCCGTAAGGGCCACTTCACGGTCAAGATCACGGACACCACCAGCCCGATCACCCGTGGAATCTCGGACTTCGAGCTCGACGACGAGCTGTATTATCAACTCCAGATGATGCCGGACATCCGCCCGCTCGCCACGATCGAGTACAAGGGAACCGCCTGGCCCGTCGCCTGGACCAACACCTTCGGTAAGGGCCGGGTCTTCCACACCACGATGGGCCACCGCGACTTCGGCCCGAACAAAAACGACCCGCTCCAGAATCCAAGCCTTTCCCGCCTCCTGCTCCAGGCCCTCGAATGGGTGGCCGAGGAGGCCGCCAACCGCTGATCGATGCCGATCACCCCTCCGATGCCCTTGCCCAATGGCGTCGGAGGGGTCCATAATACAGGCGACCTGACCTACGATCGGTCAGCCCGCCTGGTCCCCCGCCACTCCAAGAACGAGCCTGCCATGCGATCGGTCCCCTCCGGATTCCAGGATCGCGCCTCAACCCGATGGGCACCTGGGCCGAGAGAGTCCGCCAGACTCGCCTTGGCCCTCCTCGCCGTGGTCGCACTCGTCCCGACCGCTCGGTCCGAACCACCGGCCGCCGTCGACTTCCGCCGAGAGATTCTGCCAATCCTCTCGGAAAACTGCTTCCTCTGCCACGGTCCGGATTCCAGCACGAGGAAGGCCGACCTCCGGCTCGATCTTCCCGAGGCGGCCCTCCGAAAGAACGATCCGGTCATCCTTGCCGGGAACGGATCGGAAAGTGAAGTCTTCCTTCGGATCGCGAGCCACGATCCCGACGAGATCATGCCTCCGCCAAAGTCGGGGAAGCGGCTCACGCGCGCCCAGGTCGAGCTGGTCCGAAAGTGGATCGACCAGGGCGCGTCCTGGAGCCGCCACTGGGCGTTCGAGACCCCGAAGCGCCCCTCGATTCCCACCATTTCCGATCGCGGTTGGGCCGTCAATCCGATCGA
>DAIDJI010001094.1 GCA_027451455.1 Planctomycetales bacterium
CAATCGAAGGCGCCGCCGGTCGGCACGCCCCACTCTCGATAGCCGAGGCGGCCGGCATCCTGCACGGTCGTGAAGAGTCCGGGCTCGTGGACAATCAGGCTCATCCCGCGTCCTCGCGGGCAGCGAAGCTCCGGACGGCCATGGCCTGCGCCAGCAAGACCCGACGCACGAGACGGGCCTTGTCGACAGCGAGTGGATCGTCGCCGTGGATACAGAGGGTCGCTACGCGGCCGGAGGCGATCAGAGCGAGCAACTGGGCTTCCATCTCACTGGGATCGTGCAGGACGGCGTCCGGCTCCGAGCGAGAAACAAGCGAACCGTCGTCGCGATATCGGCGGTCGGGGAATCCTTCGGGGATGTATCGAACTCCGCGCGCCGAGGCCAGTCGGTGGAGGATCGAACCGGGCAGGCCGAGCAGGGGAAGGCCCAGCGTCTCGGCCGCCGAAATCACGCCGCGAGCGATCTCCTCGTTGCGCTGAGCCTGATTGTAAAGCGCGCCGTGAGGCTTGAGGAAACGGACCACGAGTCCCTGCTCGTCGGCCAACTCGATCAGCCTGGCGGTCTGGTCTAGGATCAGCGATGAGACAGCTTCGACGGAGATCGACTGTTCGCGACGTCCGAAGTTCTCGCGGTCCGGGAAACCCGGATGAGCCCCGACGACAACTCCACAATCTCGGGCCCGCGCAAGTGTGGCGCGGATGACATCCGGGCCGCCGGCATGGGCGCCACAGCAGACGCTCGCCGAGGAGACCAGACCGTCGAGCAGTTCGGCGTCGTGGGGACATCCCTCGCCGAGATCGGCGTTCAGGTCGATGGTCGCGGGCCGGTCAGGGATGGTCATGGAGTCGGACCTCGAACGTCTCTGTCGGGATGGGGTGGAAGCGGATGCAGTCGCCGGCCCGGATCGCAAAGACGCCCGCCTCCAGGTCGACAAGTCGAATCGGGGTCCGGCCGAGTAGGTGCCAGCCGCCGGGCGACTCGCATGGATAGATCCCCGTCTGGCGTCCGGCGATCGCCACCGAACCCGCCGGCACTCGGACCCTCGGGGAGTCTCGACGGGCAAGGCCCGAGAGCCGATCCGGCAAGTAGCCGGCATACGGGAAGCCCGGCAAAAACCCGATCGCGAAGACATCGTAGGTCGTCCCGGAATGCAACGCGATCACTGCTTCGGGAGTGAGCCCGGTCCGGTCGGCCACTTCTTGAAGGTCCTCGCCATCGTAGAGAACCGGAACCTCCACCAGCCGCCCCGCCGCGATCGGTCCGGACGCAGGGACCTCGACCCTCCGGAGCCGGGCCCCCAGCTCTTCCGGGTCGAGCCGGTCAGGGTCCGCAAAAACGGCGACACTCCGATAGGCGAGCACCACATCGGTCACGCCCTCCCAGCCGAGCCGGCGCAGGGCTCCGGCCCAGCCCGCCGCCAATCGCTCGTCGGGCAGGTGTGCAAGGTAAGCACGATCTCCCAGCGGCTCGATCGAGATCATGAGACTTCCACTTCCCTCCACGGCTATCATAAATCATGGCGGGTCGATCATGCAGTCTCCCCAGAGGA
>DAIDJI010001095.1 GCA_027451455.1 Planctomycetales bacterium
AAGCACCGAGCAAAAGCTCGTGTACCGGACGGGTCAGTGTCAGCGGCTCCAGGCCGCCGGCGCCCATGTCCTCGACCAGGCAGAGACGCATCGAACCTCCGATCATCGTTCCAAAGGAAACCATTTCGGTCTCGAACCATCCCTGGCCGGTCGGCTCGTCTGGCCTCCCAATCGACTCCGACCCCCCAATGACGGTCACTGGGGTGCGAAACTGGCGCCCGAGCGGTCGGGCTGAAATCTGGTCTACTTTTGGCGGTGGTCTTCAACCTGAAAGGTGTCGAGCTTCCCATCCGGGAGATGCAGCAAGGCCACGGTCCAGGTTGAGGCGCGATGCAAGGCGCCCGGGTTGATGAATCTTGTGGCCCCTCGGCGAATGTCCTGGGCTTGATGAGTGTGGCCGGAGAAGAAGTAGTCGGGCGCTTCGGCTTCGAGGCGTTCCCACTCCTTCCCCAGATGACCGTGAGTGACGGCCACCCGGACTCCCCCCAGATCGACCAGCCCGCCGCGATCCAGGCAGATTCCGCCGATCGTCCCGATTGCGCTTCGAAGCAAGTCGAGTTCCTCGTCGCAGTTACCGAGGACAAAAAAGGTAGGACGGCCCGAAAGTTCGTAAATGACGTCCGGGATTGTGATGTCGCCGCAATGGATCAACACGTCGGCGCCGGCGCGCACCAGCAGGTCGACTGCGATGCGTGTCCGCTCGACCTGATCGTGCGTATCGGAGAGGATTCCCAGTCGCATGATCGTGGAGGTCCTGTCGATCGAGGAGGTCAGACAGCGAGATTGGGATGTCTAGGGTTGCTGGATGCTTGCTAGGGAGCGATGCGATTTCTCCGGCGTCGTGCTGGCCGCGGTGACGAGGCCGGGGTAGACTAACGGAAGAGGCGCAGCCCGTCACGCTCAAATCGCCGGCGATCGATTCAGAAGGAATGGTCACGCGGTGAAGAGTGTGTCCTCTCTCGGGCGCGGCCTCGACATCCAGCCGTGTCGGCCGGATGGGCGGACCGATCGCGATCGGCGGTCGGCCGCGGGCGATCCGGGACTTCAGCGACGCCGAGGAGACGAGGCAAACGCGACCCGGGATCATCGCCCTGGCTCTACCCGCGACGCGCGGGGAGGTGTCCCATGTCGATGATGTTGAAGGAGCGACCCAGAACCACCCGTCCAAGTCCGGCCGCCGAGCCGGTCGAGACGGCAAAATCGAAGGTCGAACGATATCCGATTGACCCGAAAGCTGTGAGGGCCGACCTCGAATTCCCTGAGGAAGCCATCCGCGAGGATGAGGGGCCCGAAATGTGGAAGGAGTGGCATTCCGAGGCCCCAGATGCGGGGCAAGGAGAGACACGATCCATTGAGCGAGAATTCACGCACGGCCGAAGCCGGAGTTGAGCGGTTGGGCCAGGCAGCATGGCCGGTCCGGAGGCCCCACCGCACGGTTCCGCCGGCCGGCGCCCTGGCCCGCTTCGCCCCACGTCGGGCGGACGGTCGGGGAGACGGAGATCCCCGACGACGGACTTTTCTACAGTCGGTCGATCGATCAGAAC
>DAIDJI010001096.1 GCA_027451455.1 Planctomycetales bacterium
GAATGTTCCTCGTTTCCACGACCTGAGCCGCGTATTTGACGAACATCCCGGTCTGGTCTTCATCGATTATTGCCACACAACCGAGGCGGGCAACGAGGTCGTCGCCGAGTCCATTGCACGCGAGGCGATCGAAGCCCTGGAAGCTCTCGGTCGGGGCCCTCATCGTGGCGATGCCGCGGCGACTGGGGTAAGATGACCGCACGGACAAGAGGCAACCATATTGGGGTGCGAGCAAGATGGACCCGAGTCGGACGGTCAACGATCGCAGGACCTTGCCTGACTCCGTCTGCACCGGGTGTGGATGCTTTTGCGACGATATCGTGCTGCACCTGGAAGGGAACCGGATCGCCGAGGCCCGAGGCGCCTGCTCAATCGGCGAGGCACATTTCCTCGGGGAACGCCGTGTCGATGGTCCTGGCTCCTGGATTCAGGGAGAGCCGGTGACTTTTGAGAACGCTGTCGAGCGGGCCGCAGCCCTCCTCGCCGGGGCCTCCTGCCCGCTCGTGATCGGTTTGAAGGAATGCACCACCGAGGGTCATCGAGCCTCGGTCGAGCTTGCCGAGTCCATCGGGGGCTGCCTCGACGTTCCCGGGGCGGCCGCGACAATCGCGTCGCTTCAATCGGTCGGAGAGGTGACCTGCACCCTCGGCGAAATCCAGAACCGGGCCGATTTCGTGCTCGTCTGGCGAGCGGACCCGGTTCAAACACACCCCCGGCTATTCTCCCGACACGTGCTCGAGCCCAGGGGCGATTTTCTCCCGGGCGGTCGCAACGATCGGTATCTGTCCGTCGTCGACATCCGCGAAACGACGACCTTTGCAGAAGCCGACCGAGCGATCCGAATCGAAGAGGGTGCGGAGGTCGAGGCCATCTGGGTGCTTCGCGCTCTTCTCAAAGGGATCGCGATCGAGGGGGAGAAGCGGGCAGGAGTTACCCTGAGAGACTGGCAAGGCCTGGTCGAGCGATTACGTGAGGCCCGATATGGTGCGATCTTCTACGACGCCGGCCTAGATGGCCTCTCGGTTCGAGGAATTCATTCGCTGGTGCGCGAACTCAACGACTGGACGCGGTTCGTCGTGATGCCGCTCGGTCCCAGGGGGAATGTGGTCGGAGCGCGGAACGTGCTGACCTGGCGGACGGGTTTTCCAGGCGCGGTCCGCTTCGTGGAGGGTCACCGTCCTCTCGCATCCGACGCCCGGCTACCTCGCGAGTTCGCGGTCGATGCGGTACTGGTCGTCTCGGGCGATCCGATGGAGGCAGACGACGAACCTACACGAGAGGGCGTCCGCAAGGTTCCCCGGATCTTACTGACAGGGAACCAGGAGCCGGATCCGCAAGCGGCCGACGTGGTCATCCGGACGGCCGCCTTCGGAATCGAGACGAGCGGCACCGTCTACCGGATGGACGGCGTTCCCCTTCCCTTGCGGGCCGCGGTCGCCTCGCGATTCCCGACCGTCGAGGTCACTCTACGGGCCATCGCGCATCGCGTCCGCGAGCGGAGGGCCTGAGCCGTGGCACTTGTGCTGAGGCGGATCGACG
>DAIDJI010001097.1 GCA_027451455.1 Planctomycetales bacterium
GACTGGGGGAGCCAGTTCCGCGACCATCCCATCCAGATGCCCTATACGCTCTACGTCGATAATAAGTTCCAAGGCATCGTCTGGATCCCGAACAACACGAATACCAGCAATGTCCACTTTGGCCCACCGCCTGCGCAGCCATCCGTACCACCGAGTCCTCCGGCCGGGAACGGCGCGAGCACCGATCCCTACCAGGTAGCGCTCGACCTGCTCGACCACGTGCCCTTACCGAACATCCTGATCAAGACGAACCCGGCGCTGGGCCTGGTGCACCTGCCGGGCTGGTTCTGGGTCGCGGGCTATGACGGCAAGCCCTTCGGGACCTCGCGTACGGTGACGATTCCGCCGGCGGTCGGCCCGAACGTCCCCTTCACCCAGGTCCCGGCGAATGACCCGCGGCGGCAGCCGACGTTCTTCACCGTCTCCGTCCGGGTCTGGCCGACCAGTTACCAATGGAGCTTCGGCGACGGCATGGGCCTCGTAACCGATTCACTCGGAAAAGCCTACCCGGCCGAGTCCGATATCCGGCACACCTACAACTACTCCTCGCTGCATTTCAAGCATGGCTTTCCGATCCAGCTCACCGTCGTCTTCGATGCGCAATACCAGGTCAATGGCGGGGCGCCGCAGGGACTCCCGCCGATGGCCCACGATTACACTTCCGACTATCCGGTTCAGGAGGCCCAGGCGATCCTAACGGGTCGCTGAGGCACGGGGAGGCAGATGATGGATGCACTGACGTATTGCGATGACGACGAGCGAGCCGATCCCGGTCGACTCAGCCTGCTCTGGTTCGTCGTCCTCCTGACGGCGAGCGGCGTTGTCTTGTATGCGGTCGCGGGGTCGCCCCACCTGCCGCCTCACTGGCCAAGCTGGAAAACCATTCTCATCACTCTCCAGGGAAGTGATATTCCCCTCGGCGCCCTGGCCTACATCTTCACCACTATCGCCTGGCTTCTCTGGCTCTGGATCGTGGGATCGCTGATCCTCCGCCTGATCACGCAAGTTGTTGAGACGCTGTCGTGTGGCGCGACCTGGGCACGAGTGCTCCACACCTTGTCGGATCGGGTGACGCTCCCGATCGTCCGGAAGGTGGCGGATGGAGCCGTCGTCGCGTTCATCGTCGTCAATCTCGCCGCTCGCACTCCCCGTGCGGCCGCGGCGCCACTGAATCCGCCATCCGCTATCGTCGCCGTCGTGTCGCCGACTAACCCGCATGCGCCGGCGAGCGCGCCGCCGACCCGGTCGAAAGTGGATTCCCGGGAGACCGAGTACACGGTCCAGCCCGGCGACACCCTCTGGACCATTTCCGAGCGCTTCTACGGGACTGGCGAGGAATTTCCGCGCCTGGTCGACGCCAACGCGGGGCGGCAGATGTCCGATGGCCGCACGTTCACCCGTCAGGGCGTCATTCAGCCCGGCTGGCGTCTGCGCATCCCACTTCCCAGCACGGCGCTCGCCGAGGTCGACGGCAAGACCGTCTACGTCGTCGAGCCGGGAGACACTCTCCGCGGGATCGCTGCCCGCTTCCTGGGCGAC
>DAIDJI010001098.1 GCA_027451455.1 Planctomycetales bacterium
GCAGCACGTCGAGAATGGATGCGACTGGGATTCTACCCGTGAGGACGGCCGTCCAGTGTGGTGCAGGACAAAAGAGGGGGACAGAGATAATTATCTCGGTTCCCTTTTATCCGCCCGTCCCCTTTTCTCCGCGAGTGACGCCGTTCCGTCGCCGACGGGCTCTACACGGCTCTACTCGATCGTGAGAGTCCGGGCGCCGGCGTGTTTCCCGAGAAACTCCAGGATACCGTTGGCGACCACATCGACTCCTTCGACCTGGGGCGGGCTGGTCTTGAGGGCGGCGCAGAGCTGTTTGGCGAGCCCCTGGAGATGATCGCAGTGGCCCTCCGCCGTGAGCGCGGCGAGGTCGGGATTCGCGCCGGACTCGAGCGTCTCAACCCATTCGCGGAAATCGCGCCAACCCCGGTTGGTGGCGACCTGGACCGCGTCTCCTTCGTCCGTCTCCATGACGTAACTCATCGCATCGGCCTTTTCCGATGGAATTGATGGGCGGGGACTGCACCGAGTGAGATTCCAGGCGCCCCATGATCGCCGGAAAAGGGAGAGCCGGGCCCCGGTATCGGGTCTAGCGGTTCCTCATCGTGGTCTTCCATGCGATTGGGGACGCGGAACGCCGGGACGCGGAGCCTGACCCCGTCTAACGCGAGCGCCTATCCACGCCATTCCGAGCCTGGGTCGTGTCGGACTACCGCATTGACCGCCCCGTCCTGTTATGTCACCATCCAAGCTCGTCGATGGCGATCGAAGAGCGAGGCGCGGCATGCCGGATAATCTGATCGAAAATCCGATTCTGAACTCCCCCTATCGGGAGCCGACTCGTCATTTCCGGTTCGACGCGAACAATCAGATTACCAGCGTCATCGACGAAGGGCGGCGCGGGAGCAGCTATTTCCTGCCGATCGCCACGCCGAAAAAGAAGAGCGCTCCGGGCCTGTTCGACACGACCGAGGAGAAGAAAGAAGAGAGCAGGCACGTCAACCGCATCCGACAACTCGTCAAGAAATGGAGCGGGATGGGCTGGCCGGACATCACCCCGATGACGCGCTCGCTCCTCGATCACTGGTATGCAGAGGATCGCCTGCGGGCGCTCTTCTTCTGCCAGCTTGAGGCGCTCGAGACCATAATCTACGTCACCGAGGTGGCCAAGCAGACCAAATACGGCGAGGTCTGGATCGAGAAATACCTCCGGGAGAAGGCCGACGACGCCGGGACCGAGCTGTTCCGCATCGCCTGCAAGATGGCCACCGGCAGCGGCAAGACGGTCGTCATGTCGATGCTGATCGCCTGGCACGTCCTGAACAAACGCCGATACCCCCGGGATAACCGGTTCACCGACGCCTTCCTTGTCGTCGCCCCCGGCATCACGATCCGGGACCGGCTCCGCGTCCTGCTACCGTCCGACCCGAACAACTACTATCGGGAGCTGGACATCGTCCCGCCGGAGCATCGCGGCGATCTCGGCACCGCTCGGATCGTCATCACCAATTTCCACGCCTTCAAGCTCCGCGAGAAGGGCGATGCGGGCGGCCTGACCAAG
>DAIDJI010001099.1 GCA_027451455.1 Planctomycetales bacterium
GCTCGGCCCGCCGATTCTCTGCTCCGGCTGGTCCCGTCCGACGCCGGACTGGTGCTGACGGTTGAGGGACTGCGCGACTGGTGGCGGGCCGTGGGCGATTCGACGCTGGTCGACGGACTGGGGAAAGTTCCGGCGGTCCGCTCCTGGCTGGAATCGGGGCCAATCCGCGACCTGAAGCGATCGGCCGTCGAGATCGAGTCGGCGCTTGGGGTGAAGACCGCGGAGATCCGGGACGACCTGATTGGCGACGCCGTGGTTCTGGCGCTTCGACTCCCTCCCGATCGGTCCACCGATCCGGCCGAGGCTCGCGGACTGCTTCTGCTCCGAGCTCGAGACCCTGGTCCGCTCGATCGGCTGATCAAGGCGGTAAACGAGGCTCAGAGGCAAGACGGCGGGCTCGCACGTGTGGAGGAGCGCGACTGGTTCGGCCAACGCTATCATGTGCGCATCTTTCCGGAAGGATCGGGCCGTCCGGAGGAGTGGTACGTCCGATTTTCGGATGGGACCTTCGCCTTCTCCAATTCCCGGGAGATGATCGAGGAGGTGATGGACCGGCGTCCGGCCGATCCCGATTCCCACCGGAGAGAGAGGCCCGCTCGGTCCGTCTCGCTGGGCGATTCGCCGAGGCTGCTTGCCGTCCGGCGCCGGCTTCCCGACCGTCCGCTCGCCTGTCTTTACGTCGATCCCCGGGCGGTCGAGCGATTACTCGGCCTGGTTTCTTCTCCCGTGAAGCCTGCCGAGGCCCGGCTCCAGGCGATGCTCCGCCGCCATCTTGCGGCGGTCGAGTACGCGGGAGCCTCCCTTGTCTGGCGAACGGATACGATCGCATTCGACGCCGTTGAGACACTGGACGCGCCCCGGGTCGAGGGCTGGCTCCGGAACTGGGCACGTGACGGCCGACCTATCCGACCGTTGATCCGACGGGTGCCGCGGTCGGCCGTGGCGATGGCCTCGATCCACGTCAACTTTGCATCGGTGCGCGAGGCCATCGAGGCGATCGTCCCGGATGCCGACCATCCACGGCTACGTAATCTTGAGATCGTATTGACCGGGCTTTTCCTGGGCAACGAGGCTGTTGAGGTGGTTCGCACGCTGGGGCCTGGGGTGGCCGCCTTCATCGATGCTCCGCGCGAGTCGGCCGAACCGGGGGAACGAACGCAGCCGATCGCCGCGGGCGGCCGATTGTTTCCGATGGTCGTGGTGGTCGACATCGGCGGCGGGCCATCACCGAGAGTCGCGGCCGACTCGCTCCAGAACGCCCTCAAAACCGTGCTTGCGCTCATGGCAATGGATGAGAAGCGGGCCGGGGGACGGGCCACGATCGTCTCGACGAGGGCCGGAAGCGTCTCGATTCTCACGCTCGACGTTCCGATCCCGTTTGCCTTCGCAGTCGACCGGGCGGGTGGGCGGCTTTTGCTGGGGACCTCGTCGGAAGCGGTCGCGCGCTCGTTGGAGTCCTCAACGGATACCGAGGCCGGCGCCAGGTTCCTCGGCTGGCAGAGTCGAGCATTTCCGGGATTCGAGACATTTTTCTGCG
>DAIDJI010001100.1 GCA_027451455.1 Planctomycetales bacterium
TCTGCCAGTGAGGGCGGTTGCGACCACGGGTGTGGTGAAGACGCCTTCGGGTCCGAAGACGCCCGCATCGGCAACCTGCATTGTGGCCGATCCAGATAGATAGGGGGCTGTGAGCGAGGTGTTGACGCTGACGGTTCCCGAGGACTGCTCGCTGAGCGCACGGACGTAGGACGCCTCGACCTCCTGGAAGGCGGCATAAAATGCGGCGTACTCCCTGCGGATCTCGACAGCGGGCCCGACCCGGCCGTTCGCGGCGATGGCGGGATGGGAGTGATGGAGGATCGCTGGCGAGGCGTGGCTAAGCAGTCGCCGCGGCTCGAGCGCCGCGACGGAACTGGAGGGGCTCAACGATGGGCGGAACCGATGCGAAGAGCGTCGCCCTCGGTGAATCTCACTCATGACCAGGCTCTCGTTGGGGATATTGTGACGATCATCGATCGGATCCCGCCTCGACCCAGGGCACCTTCACGTCCCTTGCCTATTCGGTTACTGCATTATAAGGCGAGTAGGGCCAGGGGGCGTAGGGCATGTCCGGAGGATTGGGGAAGGATCGAGTTGGAACATATCCGTTGATATTAGGAACGCTCATGATTGGCGGGACGACGGAGCCGGGGACGGTGATCTCTTCGGGAGCGGCTTGTTGCTTGATATCGGGCCGGAGGCCCTCGCCCTTGAGGGCGATCGGCGGATCCGGGGGTACGCGAGGCGGGATTGGGTTTGGCGGAACAATCTTGCGCGGCACCGTCGTTTCGACCGGGGTATACGCTCGCATCGCGGTCCCAAAGTTGAGAGCTACGCGGCGGAGCAGGTCGCGGGAGAGCTGATAATCCCCCAGGCCGTGGCTGATCGTGACCGAGACGATGGTCATCGCATTGCGCGGGGCAATCGAGATCCGGACTTTACGACCATCTGGTGTCCGCGCGGTGATCGTGGAGGCGGGACCCATCCGGACCGGATCACCGAGGTCGTAGAAGCCGAGGTCGGACATCGCCTCGACCATCGACGACTCGATCTGTGCCGGTTCGGCCGGGAAGAGCTGTGTCACTGTGTCGCAGAAAAATGTGAAAGCATAATCGCTCCAGGCGACCCCCGGGATGCTTCCGGTGGCGCGATACCACCCCGGTCCGGCGCACCCGCAGACTGTCGCCAGCCCGAAGACTGCCAGCATCCCCCGAGCGATCCGTGCCATCGCTTCCCTCGCCTCCTTCAGGCTCTCTGACAGCGCCGACTCCGCGGTGCCATCGCCGGGGCTAACCGGCCACACTCAGTCCATTTCGGCCGGGAGAATCGGTTTTCTTGATCCTTTCCGCCGGACGGGTTGCAACGGAGGCACCGCGGCTGCCGCGCTGTCGTGGAATCACGGCCATTGCGGATTGGCGCCGGGGGCAGGCAACACCTTGCTGGTCGTCCCCGGCGAGACGGCGACCTGCCATCGATATGGCCCCAGGTCGGTCCTCGGCGTGAAGACGACGACGTAGGTGGCGCTGGTGCAAGATCCGGCTGAACTCTGCGAGGAGGCGGAGACC
>DAIDJI010001101.1 GCA_027451455.1 Planctomycetales bacterium
TGCGATTGAAACGATCGAGGAAGAAGGGCTACTCGAACGCGGAACCGCGATCGGCGAGCGGTTCCGCTCGCATTTCGAGGGAATTCGCCACGAACTGGGGGGCCTGATCCGCGACGTCCGCATCCTTGGGACAATGATCGGGCTCGACCTGACCATCGACGCGAGCGGGATCGTTGCCGACTGCCTGAAGCGCCGGCTCCTGATCAACGCGACCCACGGGCACGTGATTCGTCTACTCCCTGCTCTCACCGTCACGGACGAACAGATCGACGAAGGATGCTCCATTCTGGCCGATGTCCTGCGTCGGGCCGCGGCCTGATCCACCCGGGGGTATCCCACCATGCTTCGCCATTTCGTCGACCTCCTCGACCTGAATCCCGAGGAAGCCCGGATGCTGATCGACCGGGCGATCGAGCTGAAGCGCACCGAGCAAGAGGGCAGTCGTCCGCCTCTGCTCTCGGGCCGAACGCTGGGCCTGATCTTCGAGAAGCCCTCACTCCGGACCCGCGTGAGCTTCGAGGCCGCGATCGCCCGCCTGGGTGGTAACGCAATCTTCCTCCGGGGCGAGGATGTGGGCCTCGGCACGCGGGAGAGCGTTGTCGACTTCGCCCGGGTGATCAGCCAGTACGTTGACGGTCTTGCTGTGCGGACCTTCTCGCACACAACGATTGAGGAGCTGGCCGGGGCTGCCTCGATCCCGATCATCAACGCCCTCTCCGACGCCTCGCATCCCTGCCAGGCGATGGCCGATTTCCTGACGATTGAGGAGCTGCGCGGATCGCCTCAGGGCCGGAAGCTCGTCTTCGTCGGCGATGGCAACAATGTCGCCCGTTCCCTTGCGGTTGCCTCGGCTCTCCTTGGGGCCGAGTTTGTACTTGCGGCTCCCGCGGGCTACGACTTGCCGGAGGATTTTTGCGAACGATACGCCCGGCGCTTCCCAGGAATTCCGCTCCGGATGGAGCGTGACCCACGTCTCGCGGTGGCGGGAGCGGATGTCGTCTACACCGACGTCTGGACCAGCATGGGCCAGGAACACGAGGCCGTCCACCGGCGCGAGGCGTTCGCTCAGTATCGAGTCGACGAGGAATTGCTGTCCCTCGCCAGGAGCGATGCCATCTTCCTCCACTGCCTACCGGCGCACCGCGAGGAGGAGGTCACGTCGGCCGTCCTCGACGGGCCTCAGAGCCAGATTCTCCACCAGGCCGCCAACCGTCTCCACTTCCAGATGGCTCTGCTCGCCTGGCTGCTCGGCGAGGGGCCTGGGCGGTAGAGGATTGAGTCAGGGAAAGGAACAAAGCGCGATGACCAGGAGAGACGGCCGGAATCCCGAGCAGCTTAGACCGGTTTCGATCGAGCGAGGCTACCTCCCGAACAGCCCAGGGAGCGTCCTGTATCGGTCAGGTGCCACGGTGGTTCTGGCGACGGCCCAGGTCTCCGAGACGGTTCCGCCGTTCCTCGAAGGCAAGGGGATCGGCTGGCTGACGGCCGAGTACGCGATGCTCCCCGGTAGCACGCCGACCCGAGA
>DAIDJI010001102.1 GCA_027451455.1 Planctomycetales bacterium
CTCTGAGCCGGGCGGTACGGCAGCCGCCTGCTCATCCAGGATCTCGAAGACGTGGACGCCTCTCCGCTCGGCCTCGATCCGTTGCGCTCCGGCGAAGTGGCGACGATACCAGTCGAGAATCGAGCCGGTGGCGGTCTGGCCGGCTTCCAGGGTGTAAAGGCCCTCGACCGTGGCATCGGGATAACATCCGCCGGCCCCCGAGCCGAAGACGCCGTCGCGCGACATCGCGAGGTGGCAGGTGCTCGACCCGACGATCACCGCGAGGTCGCCATCGCGAGTGGCCCCCATGCCGAGCATTCCCAGGTAGGCGTCGATCCCGCCCTGTGCGACCGGAGTTCCCATCGCCAGGCCCAGATCCTCGGCGGCAAACCGGGCGAGCCGGCCCTCACCACGGCCGAGCGGCACAATCCGCGCTGGCCACTTCGTCGGAAGGTCGTCCAGGCCCACCGACCCAAGCAACCCGAGCGGCCAACCGCCGTCGGGTCGGGCATAGTTCCACTTGACCGCGACGTGGTTCAGCGAGAGGGTCCAGTCGCCGGTCAGGCGGTGCATCATCCAGTCGGTCCCCTCGACAATCCGACCGGCTGCTCGATAAGCCTCGGGCTCGTTTCGCTTGAGCCAGAGGGCCTTCGGCAGCATCCATTCGGGCGAGACCCGCCCCGAGACGTATCGGAGGACCGGGTCGCCGGTCGCACTGATCTCCTCGGCCTCGCGGAACGATCGTTGGTCCATCCAGAGAAGCGCAGGGCGGAGGGGTCGGCCGTCGTCCTCGCAGGCGACCACCGTGCAGGCCGTGCAGTCGAGTCCGATCCCGACGACATCGTCCGGGCCGGCACCGGCGGCTTCCCTCGCCGATCGAACCGCCTCACGAGCCGCGGTCCACCACGATTCGGCGTCCTGCTCGGCCCAGGTTGGCCGCGGATAGGTCGTCTCGATCGGGGCCACCCCGCAGGCGACCGTCCGTCCGCCTCGATCCACGAGTGCGGCACGCAGGCTCTGGGTGCCGACATCCAGGCCCAGAAGCAGGCCGTTCTTGTGTTTGCTCATTGATGATCGATGATGGGTTGGGAATCCGACGCCAGGAATTCTTAAGACGACTTACGGCTGTCGAGCAGGAGCGTCACCGGGCCCTCGTTGACCAGTTCGACGTTCATCATGGCGCGGAAGACGCCGGTGGCCACCTCAAGGCCCGATCCAGCGAGCCGGCGTGTGCAATGCAGGTATAGCCGCTCGGCCTCCGCGGGGTCGGCCGCGGCGGTGAAGCTCGGTCGCCGGCCCGCCCGGCAGTCCGCGAGGAGCGTGAACTGGCTGACCACCAGGATACCGCCGCGCACATCGACCACGCTCCGATTCATTTTTCCCTGCTCGTCCTCGAAGGCGCGGAGGGACAGAATTTTCTCGGCGGTCCAGTCGGCGTCGGCCTCGGTGTCGCCCCGCTCGACGCCGAGCAGAACCAGCCAGCCCCGGCCGATCTGCCCGACGCAGGCTCCGTCGACCTCGACCGAACTCCTCGAAACCC
>DAIDJI010001103.1 GCA_027451455.1 Planctomycetales bacterium
AAAACTGAAAACTGAAAACCGAAAACTGAAAACCGAAAACTGAAAACCGAAAACCCAAGGCTCAGCGAAACAGCCTGGGCGCCAGCTCGGCGAGGTAGTGCCGCCAGTTGATCCAGGTGTGGCCGCCGCCGCTGACGTGCAACTCGTGGCGGATGCCGTGCTTGGTGAAAAGGGCGTCGATGGCCTTCGAGCCCTCGAAGAGGAAGTCCTTGTCGCCGACACTGATCGAGAGCAGCTTGACCGTGTCGTTGACCTTGGCGGCGTCCTTGAAGAAGGCGGTGTGGCTTTCCTCGAACTCGCCGGGGCTGCCGCCGAAGATGCCGGCGCTCCAGATCCCGACATATCCGAAGGCGTCCGGGTGGGAGGTGAGAACCTGGAGCGTCTGGCCGCCTCCCATCGAGAGACCGGCCAGGGCGCGATGCTCGGCGCCGCCGAGCGTCCGGTAGTTCGCCTCAACGAACGGAACGACGTCGTCGAGCAGCTCGTGGGTAAACCTCTGCTGCATCGCCTGCATCATCGCCCGGCGATCGCCCGGATTCTGGCCCTGGCCCTGGCCCTTGGCCTGGGCGTCGCCGTTGGGAAGGGACGGTCGCGGGAGGCTGCCGTTGGGCATCACCACGATCATCGGCACGGCCTTCTTCTCGGCGATCAGGTTATCGAGAATAAATCCGGCGCGGCCGACGGTGCTCCAGCCCTCGTCATTGTCGCCGGCGCCATGGAGCAGGTAGAAGACCGGGTAGCGCTCCGAGCCTTTCTCGTATCCGGGCGGAGTGTAGACGCGCAGGCTCCGCTGGTCGCCCAGGGTTTTCGACTGGTACCAGTCGGTCCGAACCTGGCCGTGTGGAACGTGCTTCGTCTGCTCGAACTCGGATTCCGGGCCGGGGACGAGGCACATGCTGTCGACGCTGCCGAGCCCCGGCTTGACCATCGGGTTGCGGGGATCGACCGTAAAGACGCCGTCGACGTCGAAGTGATAGGTATAGAAGTCGGGCTCGAGCGGGCCGACGGTCGCCGACCAGATGCCCTCGTCGTTCTTCTCCATCTTTGTCCGGCCGAACTCGCCGAGGACGGAGACCTCGCTGGCCTTCGGGGCCCGGATGCGGAAGGTGACCTTGTGATCGGGGGCGACCTCGATCGATCGATAATTGAAGCCCGGCGCCTGGCCCCGGCGCGGGGGCTGGGCTTTTGCCTTTTCCTGCTGCGCCGAGGCGAGGGGCAGGGGGCCCATGGCGAGGGCCAGTGCGGCGGCGAGAACCGATCGGGGCAACGTCATTGCGGCGACTCCCGGAAGAGGATCGAGACGGGGCCGGCACGCCCGATCGTCACGAATTTCGATTCGGGCGCCGGCTGTCCGATCTTAGCGACAACGGCGGCGCTTCGAGCCGTTCTAACGGGAAAAATGCCGATTCCTCGATCACGATCCGTGCGGGCCGACCTTCGCCGAGAGTTCCTCGACCTTTGCGCGAAGCGACTCCAATTCATCGCGGGTGGCGAGATGCATCCGCTTGACAACGGCCTG
>DAIDJI010001104.1 GCA_027451455.1 Planctomycetales bacterium
AGATGCTTCGAGTATTCCTCCGGAAGCGGATCCTCTTCCCCCGGCCCGGAGACGTCGAAGACGCCCGGCGGGAAGAACGAGGCCGGTTTCCGGTCGGGCTCCACAGCGACCGCAACCGCCCCGACGACCGCCAGCCCAGCCACGATCGCGACCAGGTGCGCCGGCGCCCGGCCTCGGGGACGCCGCCGGATCAGGCACGCGAGCAGGCCCCCGACGCCACCGATCGCCAGCGTGATCATCATGTGGGCGATCCCGAGCGTGTTCCAGGTGATCGGGTCGACCTGCATGAGATTGTTCGTCGACGCCCGGAGCTGGGGTTTCAGGTAGAGGAGGAGCCAGGTCGTGAGCAGGTTCGCATTGAGCGGTTGCCGGCCCGCCGACACGAAGACCGAGCCGCGGAACGGGTTGGCCTCCGGGGCACATCCGAGCACGAAAAACCCCCAGCCGAAGACGGCGAATCCGAACCAGAACGACCGCTCGCGTCCTCGGGTAAACCGGGCGGCCAGGACCGAGGTCAGCAGCAGGAAGACGGTGTAGGTATAGGTCGCGGCATACCAAGCGGCCGAGGCGATCCGGAGCGCCGCGAACGCCAGCGCAAAGGCCCCGACCACCAGCACCAGGGCCATCATCGGCACGCGAAACCCGGGCCGGCGCCGGGGCGAGGGCGTCGGCGAGGCACTCTCGGGACTCATTCGGTTCCTCCCTTCACGAATGCCCTCGACCCTCTCATTCACGCCCGTCCTGCGACTGGCTGGGGTGGTATTCCTCCCAGACCTTCCCGAGATCGATGCCCGTCAGGTCGAGCATCTGGCGGCAGAGGGCCTTGCTGGCCGGGATCGGGAGCCTGACCGTGATTCGGTGGTGAACCCCTCGCCTCGCGCCCTCGAAGGTCAGACGATCGCCGTTTATGAAGCCGTCCTCGTTCTCCCTCGACCACGTCGACGATTCCCAGAAGGCGGCCTGTTTCACGAGCCCTTCGAGCCGATCCCATTGCTCGGCGGTGAGTTCCCGACTCCTCTCGATGGCGATGAAGCCCCGTTCATATCCGCCCTTGCGGCTGAGGATCACGGCGCGGAGCCGGACGATCCCGTCGGCACGCTCGACCCGGACGCCGACGGGATTGTGGAAGCTCGGCTCCCAGATCATTCGGTAGGCGACGGCGTCGGGGTCCTTGCTCGCGAGGAACAGGTCCCGCGACTCCCCCATCGCGGCCAGGGAAGTCCGCCTCCAGCGGAGATCCACGATCGAGGTCGGCGACTCCGACGCCAGCGCCGCAGTGCCTGCCAGCGCCAGCCCGACCAGAATCGTCAACACCTTCGCCGACGGCCGCCCACGCGGGTATCTCCGCATCAATAGCGCGACGATTCCCCCGACGAAGGCCACGGCGAGCGTCATCAGCAGGTGCAGCACGGCCAGGGTCGTCGACGTGATCTCATCGATCATCGCCCCATCGTTCGTCGTCAGCCGGACGCGGGGCAGCAGGTATTCGAGCAGCCTCGACGTGAGCAGGAACGGGT
>DAIDJI010001105.1 GCA_027451455.1 Planctomycetales bacterium
GGCGTTGGAGCTCCACCCCAGATGGCCGACCAGATCGCCGGCCAGACCTCCGCTCGATCGCGCACCGGAGCCTTGATCCAGGGACGCAAGTGGCAGACGACCCGACGCGCCGCCTCGTCGCCGTAGGTCGTCCAGGTCCGGAGCGGCGAGGGCTTGCGGACGATATCGCTGACCGCGTGAATGCAGTTCAGCGCGAGGATCTCGGCCCCCTCGCGATACCCGAGATCGATCGCCTTGTAGAGAATCTTCCGCCCCGGCACTCGGCCTTCGAGCAGGTCGATCTGGCGGAGAGCCCGCTCGTAAAGGCCGCGATCGATCTCGTACGGCCCCCACCGGCTGACCCGGTGGCTACCGTCGAGGACCAATTCCAGCGCGTCGCGGGTGGTGAGGTTGGCCCCTGGCTTGGCCCTTGTCGGGCGGCCGTTCCCCTCAACCAGCCCGAACGTCGCCCCGCATCGGTGGCCTCGAACACTGAACCAGTTGATGTGGTGCAGCTCGACCTTCGGCTGATCCGACGATCCGCCAGGCTGGCTCACCCGGGCGAAGGTTGCGAAACAATGCGACCGCGTCGGCGTGTTTGCCTTCTCGGCCGAATAGATGACCATGTAATACGAGTCTGCGACCGGGAGGCGCGACGGAGTCCGCTCGGCGTTTGGAACGACGGCGACGGTCAGCAGGGCAAAGGCCGCGCAGAGACCGAGCGCAACCATTCCCCGCGATCTCGGGTACCTGGTTCTCATGGCGAAACCCATCTCTACGGGGCCGAGGAGCGGCCCCGACTCGATATCTCGCGAACTCCGAGGTCACCCTGAAGGCCACTCCAGGGGGTTGCCCCCGTGCCGCATCTCGTTGGAGAATGCTGATAAACCAGATTGTTGCAAGTCCGGTGCCGGCCCGATGACACCGGACCCGACGGGGCGACCGTGTTGATTACACGCCACATCGTCGGTACGAGGAGTGCGATCGAACAGGGAGACGCGTCGGCGTCCGGAGATCGGAGGTCTCGCAAGGTGGCCGCGCTCCGGGTCAACCTTGGACCACCAAGAGGAGGCACACAGGATGGCCAGGGCCAGGGCCGGATACATGGACCATTTTTTCACGCCGGCCAGCTCATTCTTTGAACTGGCGCGAAGCCGCCCGTATCAGCTCGGGCCCGAGGCCCGCGCGCAGGCCGGGGTAACGCCCGACTCGTGGCGGCTGGAGGTTGTCCCCGAGGAGCCGCCGTTCCGGCCGACTCTCGATCGGGCTCTCCGCAAGGATGACGGCACCGCGCTGACGCTTCACGATCTGGAAGCGATCTTCCGGGATCGGCCGGTGCGATGCGCCAGGGCGATGGTCTGCCTGATGAACGCACCTCGGAGCGGACTTTGTAGCAACGGTCTCTGGGAGGGCGTGGCCCTCCGCGACGTTCTGACGAGGCTCGGCCGAATCCGGAATGCACGTCGGCTGTACTACACGGGATACTACAGTAACCCGGTCGGTCGATTCGTCAGCTCGCTCTCGATGAGCG
>DAIDJI010001106.1 GCA_027451455.1 Planctomycetales bacterium
CCCATCCGCTCCCTCGGGAGGTCCGCCTGCTGCTTGCCAGGCGTGCGCGAACAACCAAATCCGGCCCGCGGAGGTCCGGATGGCTCGTGGCTGACGTGGCGTATCGCGACTTTCACGACATTCGCAAGGGCCTCAGGCGACCATGCCTCGACCCGAGCGGCAGACGACTCCTGCGCGGTTTCGCCCGACCACCTCATCGCAGTGGTCCGCGGCCGGCGGTTCGCCCCCATCGGCCTTGCGACCGTGAGGAGCGTACCCATCAAGACATCTTTGCAACCAGGCGACCTCGCACGGCCGCCTGCGCGATGTCTTCACGTCCTTCCCTCGCTGGGACGACGCCGCGCTGGTTGACCGGAAACCTCACTACGATCCGGGCCGCTCGATCTCCCACCCGATCAAATGTTCTTTGGGGCCAGGATCGCATCACACAGAGATCAAAACGCGATTCAATTGGAAACCACATACCAGATCGCTTGGAGATTTGTCAACAGAAACGATGATATCTTCGGGCAAGGAAGACATGGTCGCTCGCGTTTCAGCTTGGAGGATATCCGGAGAGGGCCCCCTGGACAAGGGGTGGATTTGTCCTGAGTGCAACCATGTTTGCGCGAATGCTGAAATGGGTTGTATTTCGATCAAATGAAGGCGATCTCGATCGCTCACTCAGTGTCGCGATTTCATCAAATCGTGATGGTGCATACTATCCATTGAAGCCTCGCCAGCGACCGATCGGCTCTTTGGTCGCTTTTTCCCGCTCCTCTCGGTCCGCCAAAGATCGATCCCGGTCGCGAGGCAACCGATGGGATCTCTCGGGTCGATCAGTTTCCCCGAATCCATTCCAGGATCGCGCGGTAGGCCGGGTGGTCGGGTCCCGGCCACCGAGGGCCGCCGACGTGTGTCAACCCGGTCGGGCTTTCCGGGTCGGGATCGCCCTGGCCGAGCGGGCTCATCGGCTTAACCAGGAGGGGGCTCGACTCGGGACGATCGAGATCGATCGCCGCGAGCGCCGATCGATAATTGACGGCGACTGCGTTCGCGTCCGTCGCCGGCGCGATTCGAAGGATCGCGTGACTGTCGTGGCAGTCGGAGCAGGCGTAGCCGTCCTCACCGTTTCGATAGAGCCACGGATTGACCCGATCCCGGAAGACGGCGAAGCTCGGCCGCCGGGCAGGGTCGATCGGAGCCCGGGGACGATCGATCGCGAGCATCGGACGTCGAGCCTTCTGCGCAGGACCAGCCGGCTCGCGCAGGACCTCGCGCGCCGCGAGGCGGACACCCTCATCCGGGTCGTTCAACCGATCGCGAACCGCCCGGAGAATCCGAGGATCGTTCGACTCCTCCGGGAGCCGGAAGAACCCGGCAAGCCGAACCGCCTGGCCTCGCGCCGCGGCCGGCAGATCGGGGCGGAGCAGGGGAAGAAACGCCGATTCACGCTCCGCGAGCGGCATCGTCGCCAGAAAGCCACACTCCCGG
>DAIDJI010001107.1 GCA_027451455.1 Planctomycetales bacterium
GGGATGACAAGGGGCCTTGGCGTACGATTTTGCCCGTCCCGAGGAGCGACACCCTCTCTGCCAGGATGTGGATAAGGTGTCAGATGTGGATAAGGCGTCAGGAACCTTTAATAACGGTTCCTGACACCTTGTTCCTTCCACCGATCCTTTTTGTAGGAGCCGGCTCCCGCTCCCGACCCGGACGAAGCCAGGAGTGGCCGCGCCGATCGTCGGCCGGAGCCGGCTCCTTCAGCCGATTACTGACCACTCAATTCATGAATCCGGCCGTCGAAGGCCAGAATGTAAACCTCGCCGTTCTGGTCCTCACCGAACGAGGCGATGTTCAGCTTCGTCTTGGGGGTGACGTCGACGAGCTGGGCGTTGGCCAGAAGCTTGCCGTCCTCGAAGCGGAGGCCCCAGATCCGGCCGCTGTCATAATCGCCGTAGATGTAGACGCCATCCAGGGCCGGGATCTTCTTGCCCCGGTAGACATATCCGCCGGTGATGCTCAGGCCGGTATCCTTGCGGTCGGCCGTCGGGGCGTGGGGATACTCGACGATCGGCGGGCGGATCGGACTGGCCACGTCGGGCCGCTGCCGTCGCTGGGGTTGAAACGCGTGGAAGCCCTCGCGGATGCTCCAGCCGTAATTGCCGCCGTTCTGAATCCGGTGGACCATCTCCCAGGTGTTCTGGCCGACGTCGCCCGCCCAGAGCTCGCCCGTCTTGCGGTCGAACGTGAACTTCCAGACGTTCCGCACGCCGATGCAATAGACCTCGGGCGCCCAGTGGGCGAACTTCCCGCCCCGACGCGCCGGGTTGTCGGCCGGGATACCGTATGGCTTGCCGTCCGTCGGGTGATCGACGTCGATTCGGAGGATCGAGCCGAACCAGTCGCGCGGGTTTTGACCCGTCGAGAGCGGGTCATCCGCGGCGCCGCTGTCGCCGAGCGTGATGTAGAGGAATCCGTCGGGTCCGAAGGCGATCGTCCCGCCGTTGTGGTTCTCATAGGGATCCTCGGCCGAGACCCAGACGCGCTGCTCGCTCCTGGGGTCGGCGACGGTCTCGTCGCCTGACGAGGTTCGGAACCGAGAGACGACCGACCGGCGGTGGCCGTTGTCACTCGCCGAATAATAGACGAAGAACTCGTGGTTCTGCTTGAAGTTCGGGTGGAAGGCCAGGCCGAGCAGGCCCTCCTCGTTCCCGCGGTGGATCGGGTCGGGAAGCTGGAGGAAGAGGTGCTTTTCTCGGGTGTTCGGGTCGTTGGCGAACGACCAGACTTTCGCCTGGTGCTGCTCGGCGACGAAAAGGCGGTTGGAGCCGTCGTTGGGGTAGGCCATCGCGACGGGCCGGTCGAAGCGGAGGTTCGGGAAGGCGACGCGGGTGGTCAGCTTCGGGAGCGGGGCGTGGTCGTCGGCCGTCGCCGGGGCGGCCAGGACGGCGAGGATCAGGGCGGCGATCTTCGTCGGGTTTCGCACGATGGAAGGTCTCC
>DAIDJI010001108.1 GCA_027451455.1 Planctomycetales bacterium
GCCTGAGAGTGAAGCCGGACCTACTTGAGAGCGCCTCGGCCTCGATAGCCTCGCCTATCCTGCGTCCGGGTCTGGCTGGAAAGCCTGACCTACTTCAGAGCGGCTCGACCTCGCCTATCCTGCGTCCGGGTCAGGCTGGAAAGCCTGACCTACTTCAGAGCCGGTCGGGCTCGAAAGGCCGATCCACTTTCGACAGGCGTTCGACAGCCCTCCTCGAGCAACATCTGGGCAGAGGCACGATCCCCCGTGCGCAGAGGCCCCCGGATTGTAGCATGCCCCGATCAAAACTGTCGCGGCCCCGCCGATCCCACCAGTCCCGACGACCCTCCGCTGCCACGGTTCGCCCGTTCCCGCAGCCCACGCCACCGGCACCAATTGTGCGTACCACAGCGTCCGTCGCCCACCTTCTTGACTTGCGATTGTGGGGACTATGGGGAAAATAAGACCGGGTCCCGATGGGAACGGGCTCCCTGCGTGAACAGGAGGTCGCAACCGCGACGATGGTAGGAGAGATCCACACCGGACTTCGAGCGACAGCCCGACGACGGAGAAGACGCATGCATGGTGCAAGGTGGCTGATGATGGCGGGGCTGGCGGGTTGCCTGGGGACGACCGCCCGAGAGGCGGCGGGGCAACAGGCGCCGGCGGCTCCCTCTTATATTGGGGTGGAGCGGCGGATCGAGTCGATCCGGCAGGCATGGAACCAACCCGGCGCGCGGCCGGAGCCGAACGCCGACGGCTGGAACTCGCTATTTCAATCGCTGGAGCAGCAGTTGCAGGCGTACGGCCAGGCGACCGACGACGCGGGACGCCTGACCGCGCTGAACCGGCTTTATGAGGTCTCGGCGGCGCTGGCGACCGTCGCCTGGCCGCCCGCGTCCGAGCTTCGGGAAGAGCTTCGTCAGTGGCTCCGGCCGAGAGTCCGGCTGGCCTGGGCCCGGCGCCGGCTAGATGAGCGGCTCGAAGCGGTTCCTGCGTCGGCGGATGAGGCCGCGAAGGCAAATCGATCGCGGTGGAAAGCCTTCGTCGACAACGATCTCGGCGGGGCCCTCCGCGAGTATGAAGGTGCGACCACGGTCCAGCAGCGGCAGGGGGCCCTGAAGCGGCTCCACTCCGTGCTCGCCTCGCTCGACCGCCAGAACCACGAGCAACCCCAGCGCTGGGAGCCTTCGTGGGAGCTGGAATCGGCGATGAACGATCTGTTCAATCGTCCGAACCTCGACATCGCCGCGGACGTTGCCACAGTCGCGCCGGTCTTCGAGGCGAATCTGGTGACGACGGGTCCGGTGACGCGCAAGGGTTACACGTCGATGGTCACGGCCGGTCCGAAGACCGGTTTCGGCCTGATCCCGCTCGAAGGGGGGATCGGCTTCTACAATAGCCAGTCCATGGTGAGCGTCACGCCGATCCACGACTTCCAGCAGCAGATCGCGCAGGACCCACAGGGCCAGAAGGCCG
>DAIDJI010001109.1 GCA_027451455.1 Planctomycetales bacterium
CTATCTGCTCGCCGGCGTCCCGCCATTCCCAGGCGGCGACATCACGGAGAAACTGACCCGGCACGCCCGAACCCCGGCGCCGGAGATCCGGGATCTTCGTCCGGAGATCCCGGCGGAGATCTCGACGATCCTCCGTCGAATGATGGCGAAGCAGCCCGAGGACCGCTACGCCGACTACGACCAGTTGATCGAGGCCCTTGAGGCCGCCGCGCGACCGAGCGAGCCCGATCGGGGCGAGACCGCCGTCCTTGAGGCGATCGTTGACGACGATCCATCCGAGGACTGGCCGACAGTGAGCCGATCGCGGATGCCTCGACCGGAAGTGACCCCGCCCGAGGACGACGACCCCCCGATTCTCCTCGATGCTCTCAGAGACCTGGCCTCGGCTCTCGACGAGCCCCGGCCTCGCGTCGGTTCGCGATCGTCCGAGGCCCGGACGATTCCGGACCCCGCAGGGAAGGGGCCGGTCGCCCCGGTCATTGAGGAATCCGCCGAGCTCGACCCCTTCTTCGACAACGACGAGCCGCTCGACGAGGCCATCCCCGCCGCGGTCGCCGAGCCCTTTCCGCGATGGATCTTCCAGACGGCTGGGGTCGCTCTGCTCGCCGTCCTCTTCGTGGTGGGGTTCACCGCGATCCTGGGCGGCCCGGCGGCCCGGACACCCTCCCCGGAACCGGACCCAACCGAGCTGGTCCCGCCGCCGGCTCCCCCGGTCGCGTTGCGCGACCCCGCTCCGGCCGCGCCACCGATCGTCCGCCCCAACCGGGCTCAAGGAAGCTTCCACCATCCCACCCCGGTTTTGCCGCCGCCCTGGACCGAGCCGGCCGATATCGAGCGAGTCCTCGGCGATCCCCAGCCCGATCCGCCCGGGATCGCCATCCGGCGCAGCCACCTCCCCGACTGGACTCGGGCCCCGACTCCGATTCCGTCCCCGGATCCGAAGGTCGTCGTCCGTCGTCTCCCCGGGCGGACCGACGGAACCACCGAGCCCACCCTCCACTTCGCCCTCGACCGATACCGGACCGGCGTGGTTGAGGTCGCCGACGACGGGCCGCTTCCGGTCGACGATATCCACATGTCGGGTGAGGTCCGGGTCGTCCGCGCCCGTCGTGGCTTCCGTCCGATCGTCCGAATCCTCCGGCCGAGGCCCCGACCGGCGCTCGAGCGGTCGGCGTACTTCGTCCTCGAGCGCAAGCACCTGGTCCTGGAGGGGCTCGACCTCGTCATCGACGCCCGCGATCTGGTCGGGGAACAGAAGGTGTTTTTCGCCTGCTCGGGCTCGCAGCTCACGATCCGTGACTGCACGATCACCGTGATCAACCCGACGCGGCTCCCGTTCACGCTGATCCGCCAGGACCCGTCGACGCAGCCGGACCGGCCGTCCCGAATCCTGCTGGAGCGAACGCTGGTGCGGGGCCGTTCGATGACGGCCG
>DAIDJI010001110.1 GCA_027451455.1 Planctomycetales bacterium
GCTGGTTCATCCTTCGTTCGACATCTCGGGTTGCCCCTCAGACGCAAACTTTCGGGCCTTAGGCAGTCGTTTTGAGGGATTTTCTGGGCTGCGGACGATGTGGTTCATGAACCCTGCGGCGGAAGTCGTTCTTCCGCGACTTGCGGATGTCGAATTGGTGCTTGACCGCAGGACTACAGGAATTTCGCTGACGGCCCTCCTCTCGGACGATCATCTCGCCGTGCGTGATGTACTTACGCAGGTCGGATTTGATCTTGCCCCGGACGATCTGCTTGAATCGGTTGGCGTCACGGTCGATTTTTCGCACCACGGCTGTCTGGCCCTCTCCGCTGGGGTCTGGGGCCGCTCCGTTCCGTCCCGGTCGCCCCGATAATCGTAGCCTAGGACCTGAGGGCGCAGCGACTCGCCCGCAGGACGCTGCGGTCCACCGAGCCGAAAAACAAAAGATCGATGGGGAGTTTGCCCGGGAACGAAGGGTCGAGGTGGGTCGGGAATCGGATCGGAGTGCGTCGGCCCGGTGTTCGGTGCCAGAGGCCCGGGTAGCCCCCTTACAGCAAATTGTATTCCGGGCCCCCTAGGCCGGCCAAGGCCAATGCACGCCCGATTCCACCAGAAGGGCGGCATTTGGGCCGGGATCGGCCCGGGAATCCTGTTGAGGCGACTCGATTCAGTCGCGGTCGGGGCCCTCGATCGGCTCCTGAAGGCCCCGCCACAATTCCAGATATTTCTCCCGGACGTACGGGTTCAGTTCCTCGGCGAACTGTTCGGATAGATCGAGAATGCGGATCATTTCCTGGACGTCGCCCAGATCCTTGAGCCGGCCTGGATTCGTCATCCCCGACGCCAACTTCAATTCGACCAGGGTCGGCAGGTTCAGAAAGCGGATTCCGCCCAGGTCGATTCCCACCTCTGCGGGGTCTGGGAACGCCACAGGTTTTGGTTTGCCGTCGCCTGGGAACTCGCCAGCCACGAGGAACTCGATTCGGACCCCGAACTCGGTATCGCGAAGGTTCTTGCTCCCGGCGAACGGCGGGATGTAGCCCAGGCCATCGAGCCGATCGTGGATGGTTCGGAGGGATTCCCGGCTCACGAGGATGTCGACGTCGATGGTCAACCGACGAAACCCGTGGGCATCGAGCGACATCCCTCCCGCAACAGCGTACGGGATGCCCATTTCCTCCAGCCGACGCGCGATCTTCCGCATCGCCTTGAAGACATCGCTGTCATGGCGGAAATGGCGGTCACCTTCGTCCATGCTCCACTCTCTATTGGCTCGGAGGCGTACTTCGTACGGGATGACGACCGGGCTCGTGACGGCAGCGGACATCGTAGTTACCTCCAAGGGAGTCATCCCAGACCGCGTCCGGTGCGGGACCCTCGGAAATTCCCCGAGGGCTCCGCACCGGACGCGGTGCGCGGTCTCATC
>DAIDJI010001111.1 GCA_027451455.1 Planctomycetales bacterium
CTGGCTGCCGCGCACCACGAACGCGCCCTCGCGCCGGCGGTGCCGCCGGTCGGCGAGCAGCCGGACCCGCTTGATCAGCGGGTTCGAGGCACTGGTGATCACCTCGGGCATGCGTCTCCTTCCTGCGGTCGCCGGCCGGAGCCGGCCGGCCGCCCGGACGGTCCCGCCGCCCGGTTCGCGGCGCGAGCGGGGGGCCTGGGTTCGTTCGTCGGATTCTTGAGGGGCGACGGGCCAATCGCATGGCCGGCTCGCGCCGTTGCCCGGTCGGATCGGACGGAAGACCCGCGGCGGGAGCGGGCGGGTTGGGTTCGTTCGTCGGGATTCGGGTGTCCCGGCCGTTGGGTTCGTTCGTCGGGGATTCCGCGTGGCGGCCGTTGGGTTCGTTCGTCGGGATTCGGGTGTCGCGGCCGTTGGGTTCGTTCGTCGGGATTCCCGCCCCACAGCCGTTGGGTTCGTTCGTCGGGATTCCCGCCCCGCGGCCGTTGGGTTCGTTCGTCGGATTTGCGAAGAGCGAGGAGCAAGGCGCGAGGGGCGAGGACGGATCGGGGTGGGCCGGGAGAGTCGTCGCGGCCGAGGCAGCCTTTCCACTGGCCTTCCGTCCGTCGCTCCTCGCCTCTCCGCTCGCGGCCCGGTCCGCCTCCCGATGCCGGCGTCGCAGGATCTCCAGGATCCGCAGGATCGTCCGATTGCACGTGACCTGATGCCGACGCAGCCGCTCGCCCAGCTCGCTCTCCTCGAAATTCCCCCGCAGCGCCTCGGCCGCCGTCTCACGCTCGATGTGCGCGGCGAGGATCTCCTCCAGCCGGTTCTCCTGCTCCGTCACCAGCTCGATCAGGCACAACCGCCCGGACTCGGCATCCATCGTCGCGGGGAACCGGCCCATCCGCCCCGCGATCCGCCCGAGGAACCGGATCCGCTCGCTCGCGTCCAGCTCGATCAGGGCGTCCGCGAACGGCGAGTCGGTCGCCGACTCGGGCTTCGTCGGCCATTCCGGCGCCGGGTCGATCGCACGGCTGGCCAGGTAGATCGTCAGCACCCGGTCGTCCTCGGGGGCTTGCAGCGGCTGCCGGCCCAAAAGCCGGATCGCCTTGAACCGGTCGGGCGCCTGCCAGGCCAGGTCGTCCTCCAGCAGCTCGCGGAGCTCGCGCCAGCGGTCGAGCAGCCAGGCGCAGCCCAGCGCCGAGGATTCGAGCTGGCCGACCAGGCGCGGCGGGTCGAGGGGATCATCGATCTCGGGCATCCACGAGCAGCGGGGCGGGTCGCCAATCATGCGGTCGAAGAAGGGGTAAAGCGCGATCGGCCCGCGCGGGTCCCAGAACAGGCGGCGGCCCAGGCGGACGACCTCGTCGGCCAGGGCGTTCGTGGCCCCGGAGCCGCCGGCGATCCGGTCGACCTCCAGCCGGGCGGCCCAGGCGCGA
>DAIDJI010001112.1 GCA_027451455.1 Planctomycetales bacterium
CGAGGAGGCGGTTGAGGTGTTCCGCCGATTATTCCCCGCGGGCGCGGCATGGGATCGCCATTGCATGGAGATCGCGCTGGGGGAGGGAATGCCGGTGGGATGGTTACTCGAGAGAGTTGATCTTCCGCCATCCGATGGCACGCGGGCGGCCTGCTGCAATTCCCCGGCGGATGCGCTCAACTACGCTCTGTACGTGGATCGCGGGCCTCATCCCGCCACGCGGGCGGCCTGCTGCAAATCCCCGGCGGATGCGCTCAACTACGCTCTGTACGTGGATCGCGGGCCTCACGCCCTCACCCGCAAGGCGTGCAAGTCCATCCATCTATATGACACATGGATGGAGGCGTTGCGAGGTTGATTTTTTTCGATTGAAACACTTCCCCGGGTTAACCCCCGGGGCTTTTTTTTTTGTCTTGACAAACGAGAAAAAAAGGCGTATAATAATGTGTATGTATTATTATATCCGGGGGAGGAGACGGTATGAGAGGATTGGACACCACGGAAAATCTGACGTATCAAATCAATTATCTGACCGACAAAAAAATTGATTTTGTCGGACGCTACGTCAATTTGTCATCCGCCTGGAAACGCCTCGGAACACTTGAGGCGGAAAAACTCTCATCAGCGGGCATCTCAATTTTTCCCATTTTCGAGCTAAACCCAACTTCCGGCGATTATTTCAGCCGTGAAAGAGGGGTCAGAGATTACGATGAGTCTCTCGCATCGATAGCCGCATACAAAATCCCATCATCCGCAGTTATGTTTTACACCGTGGATTACGACGCGCCTCCCGAGGATATCCCGAAAATAATTGATTATTTCAGCGCGATCGTGGAGTCCGCGAGGCTGCGCAGGGCTAACGGGTATGATTATCCTGGCGTCGGGGCGTACGGATCGGGATATGTCCTGGGCGAGATATTGGCGCGCTGGCCGGTGATCACATGGCTGTCCATGTCATCGGGCTGGCGGGGATACGAGGATTGGAGATCGCATGCGGACGTGCTGCAATCCGTCGGAGATTCCTCTTCGTTTGATTTTGATTATGACATTTCCGACAAAAATTATGGTTACGGAGGAAAAAAATGCTAGGATTTCTAAAGTTTTTGGTGCCTCATCTGTTTACATGGCTTGATACACGAGCGTTGGTGATACCCAAGAGCAAGCTCATTCAGGTTGCGGCCAATCTCGGAGTGACGCCCGAGCAGCTGCAGGCCGAGAATATTGGGATTGTAGGATCCGGGCTGGACATGGCCGGAGAATATCTGCACGAGCACTGGGGGTTGTGATGATGACAGACAACGGGATTTCCCCTCTCCTCGGCGGCAGCATGGAGGAGATCAACGCGAGGCTTGAGGATATCGCGGCCCGCGAGATTAATATGGCCATTCCGACGCTCGACAGGAT
>DAIDJI010001113.1 GCA_027451455.1 Planctomycetales bacterium
CGGCCGAACGGTCGGGCGGGCCGGGAGGATCGCGATGACGGCAGAGGTAACGCGGCCCGGTGTCGCAAACGGGCGGGTTCGCATCTTCGACACGACGCTCCGTGACGGCGAGCAGGCACCGGGCGCGGGCCTGACCGCGGCCGAGAAGCTCGAAGTGGCGCGGACGCTCGTGCGCCTGGACGTCGACGTCATCGAGGCCGGCTTCCCGGCCTCGTCCCCCGGCGACTTCGACGCGGTCCACCGGATCGCGAAGGAGACGAGGGGCGTGGCCGTGGCCGCGCTGGCGCGCTGCCGCGACGGCGATCCCCAGCGCGCGGTGGAGGCGATCCGGGTCGCGGAGCGGCCGCACCTGCACGTGTTCATCGCGACGAGCGACATCCACCTGAAGCACAAGCTCCGGATGACCCGCGAGGAGGCGCTGGCGGCCGCGGTGCGGTGGGTGCGCTACGGACGCGAGGCGCTCGGCCGCGACGCCGAGGTCGAGTTCAGCGCCGAGGACGCGAGCCGCACCGACCCCGAGTTCCTGCTCCAGGTCTACGAGGCCGTCGTCGACGCCGGCGCGACGACTGTCAACATCCCGGACACCGTCGGCTACGCGATCCCGTCGGAGTTCGGCGAGCTGGTCGGGCGCGTGGTCGAGCGGGTCGGGTCGGCCGCCGTCGTCAGCGTGCACTGCCACAACGACCTCGGGCTGGCCACGGCCAACACGCTCGCGGCCGTCCAGGCGGGCGCGCGGCAGCTCGAGGTGACGATCAACGGGCTCGGCGAGCGGGCCGGGAACGCCTCCCTCGAGGAGGTCGTCATGGCGCTCCGCACGCGGCCCACGCAGTTCACCGGGCTCGCGACGCGGGTGCAGACCGAGCAGATCACGAACGCCAGCCGGCTCGTCAGCTACCTCACCGGCTTCGTCGTCCAGCCCAACAAGGCGATCGTCGGCGGCAACGCCTTCGCGCACGAGTCGGGCATCCACCAGGACGGCGTCATCAAGAACCCGCTGACGTACGAGATCATGACGCCGCAGTCGGTCGGGCTGTCCGGAAGCACACTGTCGATCGGCAAGCTCTCGGGCCGGCGCGGGCTGCAGGGCAAGCTCCACGAGCTCGGGTTCGACCTCGAGGGTGACGCGCTCGACGCGGTCTACCGCGAGGCGATCGCGCTGGCCGACGCGAAGAAGGACGTCACGGACGCCGACCTGATCGCGCTCGTCGGGCAGCAGGCGTCGGAGGTCATCGACGGCATCCAGCTCGAGGCCTGGAACGTCATGAGCTCGCACGGCGGCCGCTCGACCGGCACCGTGTCGCTCTGCGTCGGCGATGAGGAGCGTGAGGCCGAGGCGACCGGGAACGGGCCGGTCGACGCGCTGTTCCGCGCGGTCGACGAGGCGCTCGAGCCGATCGTGGGCT
>DAIDJI010001114.1 GCA_027451455.1 Planctomycetales bacterium
CCGAGGTCCTCGCGAGACTTCGAGGCGTGGATCAGCAATGGTCCGCGATAATCGGTCTTCCAGGTCCGGTTTTCGATCCGCTTGAGCCCCGCGACGATGGCCCAGGCCCACGGCTGTCGGACTGAGATTGTCTTCATGGTGCCTCCCCTACCCTTCCAGAGCGATCCCCGCTCCCTCGTTGACTACTGTACAAGTTCTCCCAGAAACCGCTACCGTCCCGCCGTGACCCTCAGTTTGAGAACGGTCGCCAGACGGTCGAGGGTGTCGGTCGTCAGCCCCCGTTCGCCTTTCAGGAACCGGGTCAGCGTGGATCGTGACACCCCGGCTCGCTCCGCCAGTTCGTAGCACGACGGCTCGGACCGGATGATCCGCCGGAGCTGCTCGCTCAGGCTCTCGTGACTGCTACGCTTCCGCATCGCCCGTCCTCCTCAGTAGGTCCCTCACCGTAGTATGGCTCCAGGGCCGTCCGCCTTTGGTCGGCACGCCCATTTCGTCCAGCCGACGCGCGATCGCCCGAAGCGAGACTCCCTCCGCCTTCCACCGCTGGATGGCCCCGACGGCCTCCACCTCGGCGGGGTCCGGCCGGAGCCGGCATGGCAGCCCGGCCTTGGACCGCTCCGGCGCGGCCGGGTCGATCCGCGAGCCGTAAGGGACGCCGCCCCGGCGCTCGCCCCTCGCCCGCTTCGCCGCGAGCGCCGCTCGCGTCCTGGCCTTGATGATCAGCCGCTCGTACTCGGCGAAGGCATCCACCAGCCGCCGCATCAGGATGTGGCTCGGGTCGTCGGACTCGGTCCCCTCGCCGGCGGCGCTGACGATCCGAGCACCGGCCCGCTGGACGGCCAGCTCGATGGTGCCGGTCGCGAGCATATCGCCGCGGCTGAGTCGGTCCCGCTTGGCCACCAGCAGGGTGTCGCCGGGCCCCAGGGCCGCGATCGCCTCCACCAGGATGGGACGGCGATCGAGCGGCAGCCCGCCCGAAATGTCGTCCTCGTGGATGGAGGCGATCGCCAGGCCGAGACGCTCGGCCCCGGCGCGGCAGGCCGAAAGCTGTGATTCGAGGCCCAGGCCGGACTCGGCCTGTTCGTCGGTGCTGACGCGCAGATAGACAACGGCCCGCGACATCGCGGAACTCCTTCGATCTCAGGTCCGGAATGATAGGTGCGTTGACGGATGACAACGCCAGGACGGGGCGCCAACTGACAACGCGATGTTGTCAAAGGACAACGCGGGATTCGGGGAACCTGGCGTGTACGGGACTGCCCGGTCGCGTACATCCTCTCGCACCTTCGCTAAATCGCTCCGACTGGTCTGGGGCGTGGGCGAGGTCTAGCGGTACGATTAAAGAAGGATCGAGCAGTGGACGCCCGCCTCGAAGTGGTCGGGAGCA
>DAIDJI010001115.1 GCA_027451455.1 Planctomycetales bacterium
GCTGGCCGTGGCGTTTGATCAGCTCGGGCTTGTAGTCCCAGGTATCGAGGTGGCTGACGGCGCCCGTGCAGAAAAGGTGCAGCACCCGCTTCGCCTTCCCGGGGAAATGCGGAGGGCGAGGCGCCATCGGGTCGGAGGGCGTCGCCGATCGCGCCTCGCGGTCGGCGAGCATCGACGCCAGCGCGATCCCGCTCAGGCCCGTCGCCATCTGGCCGAGGAATTCGCGGCGGTCGAGGAGGTGCCGGCCGAGGATCGGATGCCGGTCAATCATGTCGCACCTCCTTCTCGGTCCCGATCAGATAACGACGGAGGAACGCGACCTCCACCGCCTGCAAGTAATCCTGGTTCGCCTTCTTCGCGAACCCGTGCCCCTCGTTGGTGCCGACGACGTACCAGACCGGGACCTTGTTCTTCCTCACGGCGGCGACCATCTGTTCGGACTCGGAGAACGGCACCCGCGGGTCGTTCTTCCCCTGGACGATCAGGATCGGCGTCCGGATCTTCTCGGCGTGGGCCAGGGGTGAGACCTTCTCGAGGACCGCTCGCGTTTCGGGATCGCGCTCGTCGCCGTACTCAGCGCGGCGGAGGTCGCGGCGGTATCCCTGCGTGTTCTTCAGGAACGAGACGAAATTCGAGATGCCGACGACATCGATCCCGGCCCGGATCCGGTCGTTGTAGGTCGTCTGCACGGCGAGCGACATGAAGCCGCCGTAGGAGCCGCCCATCACGCCCACGCGGGATTGATCCAGATTTTCCTGGTTCGCGATCCAGTCGAGCAGGGCGCCGATGTCCTGGACGGCATCGCCGCGGAGCTTGCCGTTGTCGAGCTTCAGGAACGTCTTGCCGTAGCCCGACGAGCCCCTCACGTTGGGGCAGACGAGCACCAGCCCCAGCTCGTTGACCAGGTAGTTCAGCCGACCGAGGAACCGCGGCCGGAACTGCGACTCAGGGCCGCCGTGGATATCGATGAGCACCGGCCGGGGGCCTTTCCACTGGTCGCCTCTGGGCCGGTAGACGAACGCCGGGATCTTCCGGCCGTCGAAGCTCGGGTACTCGATCCGTTCGGGCTCGGGGAAGGCGGCGGGATCGAGGCCGGCGGTCTCGCTGAATGTCCAGCGGGCCGGAGTCGGATAACCCCTAAAATTCAATTCGAACGCATAGGCATCCGAGGAATTTCCCGCGCCTGACCATGTGAATCCAACTACCTGCGATCCCGGGCGAAATCGCAGTCCAGAGATCACTCCGGAATGCCATTTATCCGAATTCCATTCACTAATCAGATACTCTCTGGTCTTCCATTCAAAGACAGGACGTCCATCCTCGGACGCACCCAGAGCCTCTTTTGAGAGGTCCTGGATTTCAGCGGGGTCTGTGGTATAGACGATC
>DAIDJI010001116.1 GCA_027451455.1 Planctomycetales bacterium
AGCCGTTCGTGCGCGGTCCGCTCCGACACGCCGAGGTCCGCCAGGTACCGGTCGCGGACGGTCCGGTCCGACAGCGACTCGTGGAACCGGATCATCGACGGCTCGTCCTCGGGGCGGATCGGTCGGACGTCGAACACCGTGCCGCCGCTCGAGGTCCACGCGCCGGCGTACTGGCGCGGGTACGGCCGGATCGCGAGCCGCGGCAGCGCGTCCTCGGCGAGCTCCGGATCGTGCAGCACGACACGGGCGTCGAGCGCGATGAGCCGCTCCGGCGAGGCCAGCAGCGGGTTGATGTCGATCTCCTTGATCCAGCGCTGCTCGGCGACCAGGGCACTGAAGCGCACCATCAGCACTTCGAGCGCGGCCAGGTCCACCGGCCGGCGTCCTCGCACGCCCTTCAGGGCCTTGTGAATCTTGGTCTGCTCGATCAGGCGGCGCGCCAGCGTAGTGTTGAGCGGCGGCAGAGCCAGGGCGCGGTCCTTGAAGACCTCCACGAGTTGCCCGCCGGTGCCGAACAGCAGGACCGGCCCGAACTGCGGGTCGAGGCTCGATCCAATGATCAGCTCATAGGCATCCTTGAGCTTCACCATGGGCTGCACGGTGACGCCCTGGAAGTGCTCCGCGCCTGCTTTGTTGGTTACAGATGCCTGTATTGCGGCGAAGGCGCGTATCACGGCCTCGGCGCTGCCCAGGTTCAGCTGCACGCCGCCGACATCGGTTTTGTGCGTGATGGTCTCCGAATACAGCTTCAGCACCACCGGATAACCGATGCGGTTGGCTGCCGCAACCGACGATTCGGCATCGGTCGCCACCACGGTCTCCACGGTGGGAATGCCATAGGCGGCCAGCACCCGCTTGGAATCGAGCTCGGTGAGAATGGGCTGCCCTTTGGCGCGCGCATTCTGGATAATGGTTTCCACCTGCTTGCGGTCCGGCGCCCAGCCGTCGGCTTCGCCGGGTATCGCCGGCGTTTCGTAGATGCCGCGCAGGTTGTAGCTGTAGCGCCACATGTAATTGAAGGCGCGCGCGGCGGTGTCGGGATAGGGGAAGGTGGGGATATTGGCGCGGTTGAGGACTTCCTCGCCGGCGGCCACGTCCACGCCGCCCATCCAACTGGCCAGCACCGGCTTGCCTTCCTGCTTGGCGAGCGGTTTGAGCTGCTCGGCGATGCGGGTCGGATCGGTCATGGCCTGGGGCGTCAGGATCACCAGCATGCCGTCGCTATTGGGATCCTGGGCGGCAATTTCGAGC
>DAIDJI010001117.1 GCA_027451455.1 Planctomycetales bacterium
GGTCCGGGAATCGCGCAGGATCGCAACGGCGTGCGAGGATCCCCTGGCTTGCGGGTGCTGCGAAGGCTAGTGTCCTGAGTTAGAAATTCGCCGATTAACCTTGAACGATCGCCGAATTCATCATATAATCCAATAAAGGAGAGACATGATGAATAAAGGTGGTCGCCCCAAGCCCCCGCTGACCCTCACCGCCGACGAACGGCAGAAGCTCGAGACCTGGGCCAACCGGCCCAAGAGCACCCAACGCCTCGCCACCCGCGCCCGGATCGTCCTGGCCTGCGCCGAGGGCCTCGACAACAAGGACGTCGCCGCCCGACTCGACATCAATGCCGCCACCGTCGGCAAATGGCGCGGCCGGTTCCTGGACCTGCGCCTCGACGGGCTGGCCGACGAGCCCCGACCCGGCGCCCCGCGCACCATCACCGACGAGGTCGTCGAGCGGGTCGTCACCAAGACCCTGGAGGAGAAGCCCAGGGCCGCCACCCACTGGAGCACCCGCGGCATGGCCAAAGCCGTCGGCTTGTCCCAGACGGCCATCTCGCGCGTCTGGCGCGCCTTCGGCCTCAAGCCGCACCTCAGCGAGACCTTCAAGCTCTCGACCGACCCCTTCTTCGTCGAGAAGGTCCGCGACGTCGTCGGGCTGTACATGAGCCCGCCGGAGAAGGCCATCGTCCTGTCGGTCGATGAGAAGAGCCAGGTCCAGGCGCTGGACCGCACCCAGCCGTTGCTGCCGATGGCCCCGGGCCAGGCCGAGCGGGGGACGCACGACTATGTCCGCAACGGGACGACCTCGCTGTTCGCGGCGCTGAATGTGGCCACGGGCCAAGTGATCGGCAAGTGCTACCGGCGGCATCGGCAGCAGGAATTCCTCAAGTTCCTCAATGAGATCGATGCCCAGGTCGAGAGGGAGCCGGGGGTGGAGATCCACCTCATCCTGGACAACTACGGGACGCATAAGACGGCGGCGGTGAAGCGGTGGTTCGAGCGGCATCCCGAGTACCACCTGCATTTCACGCCGACGAGCGGGTCGTGGCTCAATCAGGTGGAGCGGTTCTTCGCGGCGATCACCGAGCGTCGGATTCGCCGCGGGGTGTTCCGCAGCGTGGCGGCTCTGGAGAAGGCGATCATGGAGTATCTGGCGACCCATAACGAGAACCCTCGGCCCTTCGTGTGGACCGCCAACGCCGACCTGATCCTGGATCGGGTCAAGCGGGTTTGTGAGCGAATTTCTAACTCAGGACACTAGC
>DAIDJI010001118.1 GCA_027451455.1 Planctomycetales bacterium
TCGCCCGGACGCCGAGTTCACCATCGTTCGCCGTGCGCACCGCGTGCCCGGCGTGCTGCAGCAGGTAGGCCAGCAGTTCGCGGCTGGCCCGGTCGTCGTCGATCACCAGGATCTTGGGCATCGGACGTCACGTCACCGGCAGCCGGAGCACGAACACGCTGCCGCGGGGTTCGCGTGGCTCGACGCGAATCGCGCCGCCGAGTTGCTCGGCCATGCGCAAGCTGAGGTACAGGCCGAGGCCGGTGCCCTCGGTGGCCGGATCGATTCGCTTCGCGAGTCGCTCGAACGGACGGAAGATGCGCTCCCGGTCCTCGTCGGCAATACCCGGGCCCGTATCGGCCACGCACAGATCCAGCGCGTCGGGGCCACCTCCATTGGTGCGGCTGGCCGTGAGTCGAACGGATCCCGTGGCCGTGAACTTGATCGCGTTGCCGACCAGGTTGATGAGAATCTGCCGGACGGCGCGGGCGTCCGTGTGGGCGAGCAGGGGGCCCTCCGGCAGGCTCAGTTCGAGGCGTAGTCCCTTCCCCTCGGCCTGCGGCCGCAGTGCCGCGACGACGTCGACCGCGATCGCACCGACGTCCTGCTCCATCCGGTGAAATTCCGTCCGGCCCGCGTTGATGCGGGCCACGTCGAGCAACTCGTTGATCAACTCCAGCAGGTGGTGCGCGCTCGCCCGCACCGTCTGCAGCTGGCTCCGCTGTTCATCATTCAGCGGCCCGGGCAGGCTCATGAGCAGCGTGCCGGTGTAGCCGATGATGCCGTGTAGCGGGGTGCGCAACTCATGGCTCATGTTGGCGAGGAAGGTGTCCTTGGCGTGGTTGGCGGCCGCCAGTTCGGCGTTCTTCTGCTCCAGCTCGCGCTGGATGCGCTTGCGGTCCGTGATGTCGCGGATGGCGCTCATCACCATCGCATCGCCATTGACCTCGAGCGGGCACAGGCTGATCTCGACCGGGAACTCGCTGCCATCCTTGCGGCGGCCGTGCAGCTCCAGGCCCATGCCCATCGCGCGGGTCCTCGGTTGGGCGCGATACGCGTGGCGGTGCGCGACGTGCGCCTGCCGCAGGCGCTCCGGGAGCAGGGTCTCGACCGGCTGGCCGACCAACTCCCCGGGCGGATAGCCGAACAGGGTGTGCGCGTGCGTGTTGGCCAGCACGACGTGACCGGTCTGGTTCGCGATCACGATGGCATCGGGCGTCGAGTCGAGCAGCTTCGCATAGCCGGCGCTGACGCTG
>DAIDJI010001119.1 GCA_027451455.1 Planctomycetales bacterium
TATGGTTTTAGCGATATCATTTCAGCGGCGCCTCAGGTCCGGTGACGGCAGAAGAGTACAAAGACTTGGAACATACCATGAATGATTCAAAGATTAGAATTGCCATCGTGGGCTTGGGTAATTGCGCCTCAACGTTGGTGCAGGGCATTGGCTACTACCGCAGCAGCGGCGATGCCACTGGGCTGATGCACCCAGTTCTGGCGGGTTGGCAGGTGGGCGACATTACCATTGCCTGCGCGTTTGACGTGGATGAACGAAAAATCGGTCAGCGAGTGGGCCGCGCGATCTTTGCCAAACCTAACAACAGCCGCGTTTTTTTTTCGGACCCGCAGGATGATGGAGCGGTGGTGCATGCCGGCCCGATTGGCGACGGGGCGGCCGGTCATTTGGCGGGCTTTGATGCTTCGCAGCGGCTTGAGCCGTCGGCAAAAAGCCGGTCGGTGGGGCTTGGCGACGTTGTGCGCATTTTGCGGCAAACCGAGTCGCAGGTGCTGGTGAATTATTTACCGGTCGGATCGCAACAGGCAACCGAACTCTACGCCCAGGCGTGCCTTGAGGCTGGCGTGGCCATGGTCAATTGCATTCCGGTGTTTATTGCCAGCGACGCCGCGTGGGCCGGCCGGTTTGCCGCGGCGGGTTTGCCGATTATAGGCGACGATGTGAAGTCGCAGTTTGGGGCTACCATTGTGCATCGGCAGCTTATGAGCCTTGCGGAGCAGCGGGGCATTCATATTGATTCGAGCTATCAGCTTAACGTGGGCGGCAACGCAGACTTTTTGAATATGCTGGAACGCGGCCGGCTTGCAAGCAAAAAAGTGAGCAAGACTGAAGCGGTCAACAGCCAGCTTCGCAGTGCGCTCGATGACAAGCACATTCATATCGGCCCGTCGGATTACATTGCATTTCTGGCCGACAACAAAGTTTGCTATGTGCGGATAAATGGCCGGGGCTTCGGCGGGTTGCCTTTGGAGTTAGACCTGAAGTTATCGGTTGAAGACTCTCCCAACAGCGCTGGCATTGTGGTGGATGCGGTGCGGTGCGCGGCGCTGGCTCGAAGACGCGGCATCGGCGGGCCGCTGGGTGCTGTGTCGGCAGCTCTTATGAAGCACCCTCCGGAGCAAATGACCGATCAGGCGGCAGCATCCGCCATGGAGCGATGGATCGCGTAAGTTTGGGTTATTCCAGTCGG
>DAIDJI010001120.1 GCA_027451455.1 Planctomycetales bacterium
ATGGCGAGGAACTCCTTGATAATCAGCGCGAGAACCCGTCCGACCATGGTTCAATCCAGTCGTTTACGCGCAGCCAAGCGGGCCGCGCCCAGAAACACCACGGCCATGATGAGCAGCGCGAATAAATTCGGTAGCAGGACCGACCAAACTGTGCCCGCAAGGAATAGCGTTTGCAAAATCGCGACGAAGTATCGCGCCGCCACGATATGCGTGACCCATTGGATGGGCGCAGGCATACTGGCGATATCGAATATAAAGCCAGAGAGAATGAAAGCCGGCAAGAAAGTGGTAATGATCGCAATCTGACCGGCGACAAATTGATTTTTGGCCACGGTCGAAATCAGCAACCCCATGCCAAGCGACGCCAGCATGAACAACGCCGCCGCCAGCGTGAGTGCGAGAATCGAGCCGTGCAGCGGCACACCGAATAACAACACTGCAATCAGCACGGCCACCACCATCCCGCCCATGCCGAGCACAAAATACGGCACCACTTTGGAAATCAAAATTTCGTGCATGCTCACTTTGGTGACCATCAGCGCTTCCATGGTGCCGCGTTCCCACTCGCGGGCAATCACCAAAGCGGTCAGCAGCGCGCCAGTTAGCGTCATGATTACAGCAATCAAACCGGGCACCAGATAGTCGCGGCTACTAACGGCGGGATTGAACCAGATGCGCGGCTGCACCACAATCGGCGGTGGCGCTAATGTCCCCGTTTGGTTGGCCTCCACCGCGATCCAATCAGACCAGCTCTGCTGCACATAATTTTCAATAATCCGCGCGTTATTCGCGTTGATGCCATCAACAAAAACACCAATCGTCGGGTCTTGCCCCGCGCTGAGCTGGCGGGCAAAGTTACTGCGCAGCCAGACAAAGCCGTCAATCCGCTCATTCGTCAGCGCCCTTTGCGCTGCGGCAATCGTGGTAAAATCACGCGGCGCAAAATAGGGTGATTGACGAAACTGCGCCGTGAGGCTGCTCGCAGCGGCGCTTGGCTGTTCCACCACGATGCCAAGAGCAACATGGCGCGCATCCAGCGATACGCCATAGCCAAATAACAGCAGCAAAATAGTGGGCAATACAAAGGCGATCGCTATTGAGGAAGGATCGCGCAGAATCTGCAGCGCTTCCTTGCGGATCAGGCCACGTAACCGCATCAGCGCGCCACTCATGCCACGTGCGCCACA
>DAIDJI010001121.1 GCA_027451455.1 Planctomycetales bacterium
AGATCGCGTACCGACTGCAAGCGGCGAGGCGACGCCCTGGCTCGCCGGGCCCAGGCGAGCAACTCGCCCAGGGTCACCGAGGAGATGTGCAGACGACCGCCGTACTGGATGAACCGGCCCATCACCACGCCATGGCCCTTCAGATAGGCCGAGCAAATATCCGTATCCAGCAGGAAGCTCACTCATCGATCTCCCGCCGGCCGACCTTCCGTTGCTGCCGCGTCCACTCGAGGTACTTATCCAGCCCATCGGCATCCTCCGCCCAGGCCCCGGCGGTCTGCCGGATCCAGGCCGGCGCCCCCGCGAAGGCCCGAAGGGCCTGCACGTCCTCCGGCGTCAATCCCGGATGGGCCTGGAGGAGGGCCTCATCGCTCGCGCCACGCTGGATCTCGGTCACGAGCGGTTCCGCCGCCATCGTCGTCCCCTTGACGATCCGGACCCCCGCGAGGACCGACGAATCGAAGACGAGGCGATCGAGCCACAGTTCGGCCTTCGCCCGCTGGTCGGCGGGAATGGGCTCGGCGGCGACGATCGTGGCGTACCGGGGTGCGACCGTGACCGTGACGGCCTGCCCGTCCGGCAATCCCGGATCCCGCTCGAGTTCGATGACCCGGCCATGGACGATCCCGCCGAACGCCGCATCTGCATCCGACATCTTTCATCCCCTTGCCTCATCCCCGAGACTCGACGGCCGACTCATCGGGAATCCGGGATGGCCCCCGCTTCCCGAGAGTTCGCCTTATCCTCGGCGGGTTGATACCCCATCTTACCGAAATTGGCAACGGAACGAGCGTCCACCCGGGAGAAGATTCACCGGTCGGGCCATCGGGCCCGACACCGATCCGGCTCGACGAAGGACGGACGCGCGCATCCTCCAGTCGTCGAGCGAAAGGCTTCGATCCGACGTGTCATGACGCCGGACGTGTCCGGCTCGCGGGCCGACGATCGACCGCTCGTCCCGTCACCCTGCGGCCATGCTCCGACGGCGTCCCGATTCGATTCAGGGCGAATCGGTCGACAACTGATCCGACAGCTCCTGCAACGCCTTTCGCTCGTCCTCGGTGAACCGGATGTACTGCGTGTTGGTCCCCTCGGAATCGACCCGGATGAAGCCATACACGACGCGGACCCGACGCTCGCCGCCGATCGGCACGCCCGGCTCGGCGAGGAGC
>DAIDJI010001122.1 GCA_027451455.1 Planctomycetales bacterium
TGCGCCCGGACCGGCAGGTAGAGGGTGAAGGTGCTCCCCTTGCCGGGCTGGCTGCGGACGCCGATCTCGCCGTCGAGCAGCCGCGCGTATTCGCGGCTGATGGTGAGGCCGAGCCCGGTCCCGCCGTACTTGCGGGTGATCGAGGGGTCGGACTGCTGGAACGCCTCGAAGATCCGCTCGAGGTTTGCCGGTTCGATGCCGATTCCGGTGTCCGAGACCGAGAAGGCGACGACCACCGGGGCGGCCGCGAGCGTGCCGGAGACGAGCTTGATCTCCGGTGACGGGCGCTCGATCCAGAGGTCGACCCGTCCGTGCTCGGTGAACTTGAAGGCGTTGGCGAGGAGGTTGCGGAGGATCTGCTCGAGGAGCTGCCGGTCGGTCGGGATCGCGGGCGGCACGTCGCTCGCGATCTGGATGCCGAACTCGAGGTGGCGCTGGAGCGCCAGCGGCCGGAAGTGGCCGTGGGCCCGGGCCGGCTGCTCACCGTGGACCGTCCCCGGGACGGGATCACCGTGCAGGGCCTGCGCACCAACATCGACGTGGGCCTGCGCCACCTGGCCAACTGGCTGTCGGGGACCGGCGCAGCGGCCATCCACGACCTGATGGAGGACGCGGCCACCGCCGAGATCGAATCCGATGGTCCGCCACCCGCGACCGCCGTAGTCGCGGTCGTCGCCGGCGACGGCGTGGGGCGGATCTTCCGCTCCCTTGGCGTGCGGGTGCTCGTCAGTGGAGGACAATCGATGAACCCCTCCACGGCCGACCTGGTCGAGGCGGTCCGGGCCACGAGTTCGGACCAGGTGGTGGTGCTGCCCAACAACTCGAATATTGTGCCGGTGGCGAACCAGGTCGATGCACTCGTTGACGCTGCGGTCTCGGTCGTGCCCACGATGTCGATCGTCGGGGGGTTCGCCGCCCTGCTCGCCTACGATCCGAACGCCGACGGGGCGACCAACGTGCGTGCGATGACCGACGCCGCCGAACACGTCAGGGCCGGTGAAGTCACGCGGGCCGTGCGAAACGCCGCGACCGACGCCGGTGAGGTCCACGAGGGCGACTGGATCGGCGTCGACGCCGACTCGGTCCGTTCGATTGCCGAGTCGATCGAGGCCGCGAGCATCGCGCTCTTGGACTCGATGATCACCGAGGACCACGAACTGCT
>DAIDJI010001123.1 GCA_027451455.1 Planctomycetales bacterium
GGGCGGGATGGGAGGGACGAGTTCCATCCCCTGAGCTTACTGTAAAAAACTTGAGCTTCCTTGCGCAGCGGTCAGTAGGGCCCGTCATGCGGCACGGTTGATCGTCGACGGACATGTCCTTGCCGAGACAAGGCCCATCGTCCGCAATTCGTCCGGGCACGAACCGGTCCCGCCGGCTCTCGATCCCAAGGACCCGCGCTGGCATGCTCTGCCACCTTCGGGGCAAGAGCGGCTGGTCGATTGGGTGGCGGACGGCCGGGATCACCAGATCGAACTCTGGGCGATGGTCGGCGGCAAGGGCCTGCGCAACGAGACGGGTGAACTGCTCGCAGCCGTCGTCGCCCCTGGAGGCGTCCCGACGCTGATCGGCAGCGATGTACTGCTGACTGAGGCGGCCTGGTCCTCGTTCCTCACGAGCGAGACCGATCGGCTCGATGCGATGGATGCGAAACACCGGCAGGCGATGGCCGCGACCGAATTGGGAGTCTGGGAGCGGCGCCATCAATTGGCCCGCCGGCTCGCGGGTAAGGACCCATGCGAGGGGTCGAACCCCGTCGATCGGCACCTGGGCGAGACCGGACCGGCCGTCGAGGACGCCGCCTTCTTCCGCCGACTCTCGCTCGACACGATCGGCGTGATCCCCGATCCGGAGGAGGTCGCCGCGTTTCTGGCCGACCCCTCTCCCAACAAGCGGGCGCGGGCCATCGACGCGAGACTGGCGGATCCTCGTTGGGCGGACGGCTGGATGGGATACTGGCAAGACGTCCTGGCCGAGAATCCCGGCCTGCTCAAGCCAACCCTCAACAACACCGGCCCCTTCCGCCGGTACCTTCACAACGCTCTCGCCGATAATCTACCGATCGACCGACTCGTGACCGACCTGGTCCGGATGGATGGCACGGCGCTCGGCGGCGGGCCGGCCGGGTTCGGGCTGGCAACCCAGAACGACGCGCCGATGGCCGCGAAGGCACAGGTGCTCTCCAGGGCGTTCCTCGCGGCCGAAATGAAGTGCGCCCGATGTCACGACGCCCCATTCCACCCGTTCGGCCAGGAAGACCTGTTCGGCCTCGCCGCGATGCTGGAAGGGAAGCCGGTGGCCATCCCGAAGACCAGCACCGTCCCGCGCCAGCC
>DAIDJI010001124.1 GCA_027451455.1 Planctomycetales bacterium
ACGCGAGCCGAGGCGAGGCCGGGGCCGAAGCCGGGGCGCCCCGGGGCGATCGCGGCCGGCACCTTCCGATCGCGAGGAATTGCCGCCCGCCGACTTTGAGCCCGAACCGGTACGCGACCTCGCGCCCGAGGAACCACTGATCGAGCCGCCGACGTACGACGAGCCCGCACGCCGACGGGGCGGCCGGGCTGCGATTCGCTCTCGCGGCGGCGACTTCGAACCCCGGCCCCGCGACCGCGAACGCGAGGTCCCGCCCCCCGTCGAGCCCGAGGCCGAGCGCCTGCCCGAACTCGACTGGCGACGTTCGCCCGAGCCCCCCGATGCGCCCCGCGATCGCCCTCGCGATCGCGACCGGGGTGAACGTGAGCGCGAGCGGACCGAAAGACCCGTCGAGCGGACCGAAAGACCCACTGAGCGGATCGAAAGACCCACTGAGCGGATCGAGAGAACCACCGAGCGAGAGCGAGATCGACCAAAGCCCCACGACCGGGCTGGCGAGCCTGGCTATGTCCCCCGCCGCGAACGGATGAAGTCGAGCGATCCGGGGTTTGGCGCCGACCTCTTCCCCGGCGAGACCGAGTGGGGGGGCCGCGAGGCCGTCTCTCCTTTCGCCGACGAGCTCGAAACCCACTCCCCCGACCTGATCGATGAAGATGAACTGAGCCGCGCCGAGGACGAAGGCGCCAGCGGTGCCCGATCCGAAGGCCGGCGGCGACGCCGGCGCCGAGGCCGCCGGCGCGACCGCGAAGGCACCCGCGAGGTCGAGAACCGCGAGACCGTCGAGCCCGATGTCACCGAGCCCGACATCGATGAGATCCTTGACGAGGAACGCCCCTACGTCCGTCGCCGCGAGCCGGCTGGCGCCCGCGCCGACTTCGATGAGCTGGAGATCGACGATTTCCAGTCGATCGAACACTCCGACTTCGACGACGACTTCGAGACAGAGACCCCGCGTCCCGTCGTCGAGGAGGAGATCGACCCCGAGCTCGAGCAGGAAATCCGCAAGGAAATCGAGGAAATTCAGGAACTCGAGCGCGAGATGGGACTCCGAGGCCCGACCTCGGCCCGCGGCCA
>DAIDJI010001125.1 GCA_027451455.1 Planctomycetales bacterium
GCCCATGGGTTTCGTAAGTTCGCCCTCAAGGCCATGAGCGGCGCCTCATAACAAGGGTCTCTACCAGAAGGGAACACGCTCATGCGCCGCCGGAAAAAGGGGGACGAGGCCGTCAATGTGCCGATCACGCCCATGCTCGACATGGCGTTCCAGCTCCTGACGTTCTTCATCCTCACGTACCACCCGATGCCGTCGGAGGTTCAGTTCGTGATGAACCTGATGCCGGCATCCCCCGAAATCTCGAAGGACGCGGCGCCTCCGCCGGAATCCGCTCAGTCGGACCCGAACTTGCCCGCGTCCTTGCGCACGCTCCCCACAATCATCCGCTCCGCCGAGGCCGGTTCGCTCGGCCGTCTGACGGTCGCGTCGACCGACGTCAATGGGCTCGATCAGCTTCGCACCGAGCTCACCACGTTGATGAGCGACAAGGACCTGCCCTTCGAGCAAACGCTGCTCAAGGTGGATCCGAGCCTGCGCTATTCTGAGCTCGTGCGCGTCATCGATGTGTTCTCGGAAGTTTTCGCCAAGGTGAAGAAGCCGGCGAAGATCAGCTTCGCCGAGCTCACGGCCGCAGACGCCGGCTGACGCGCCATTTTCACGAGGCCGGTCCGCCCGGCCTCGTGACGCATTTCACATCACCAGGTCTCCAGCGGGGGGTTCTCCCATGAAGCTGGAAAAGACGCGGGCGGAGAGCGTCGCGGTTCCGGTCACGCCGATGCTCGACATGGCCTTTCAGCTCCTCACGTTCTTCATCCTGACCTACCAGCCGATGCCGTCGGAGGTTCAGTTCTCGATGAACCTGTTGCCGGCGGTGGATTACGATCCCGGCGGAATCGCCCAGGGGGGGTGAATTCCACCCTGCGGCACTCACGACCGTTCCCGCTCGGCTGGCCGCAAGGGGCGATGGGACGCTGGAACGGTTCACACTCGGAACGTCTGAAGTCCGCGGTCTCGCGGGTTTACGGCTCGAAGCGATTGAGCTCCTGAGTACCGAGGAGTTGCCGTTCAACCAGGTCCGGATTGAAGCGGATCCGGCACTCAAGTACTC
>DAIDJI010001126.1:0-593 GCA_027451455.1 Planctomycetales bacterium
GTCCATTTCCGCCTTGCCTGCGCACCCCGGGCCCCAATCCCGTTCGCAAAGTGTTCGTAGACCCCCTCGGGAACCAGAAACTTCGCGTCTTCAGGCCAGCCGTAGTAACGCTTAGTCAGGCGGACCTCTTCCTCGCCGAGCGGTTCGCCATGCGCCGCGGCAGTGCCCTGCTTTCCGGGGGATCCGTAGCCGATATGGCTGTCCAGAACGATAAACGTAGGCCGATCCTTCGTCCGCTGGAAGACCTCGAGAACGTGCTCGATTCGATCGACGTCATTGGCGTCGCTGACACGCAGGACGTTCCACCCGTACGCCAGAAACCGCGCCGCGACATCCTCCGTGAAAGTAATCTTCGTGTCGCCCTCAATGGTGATGTGGTTGTTGTCGAAAATCCAGCAGAGGTTGTCCAGCCCGAGGTGCGCCGCCAGCGATGCCGCTTCCGAGGAAACGCCTTCCATCAGACAGCCGTCGCCGCACACGGTGTAGATGTTGTAGTTGAAGATCTCGAAGCCAGGCTGGTTATAGCGGTGCGCGAGCCACTTTTCCGCAATTGCCATCCCCACGCTTGTTGCCACACCCTGCCCGAGCGGACC
>DAIDJI010001126.1:603-1037 GCA_027451455.1 Planctomycetales bacterium
AGCGGACCGGTAGTGGTTTCCACCCCGGAGACCCAGCGGTACTCGGGGTGTCCCGGCGCGCGGCTGTCGAGTTGGCGAAAGTGGCGGATATCGTCGAGCGAAACCGCCGGCTGCCCGAGCCGTTCATATTCACTGTTTACGGCCTGGGTCCGGGTGAGATGGAGCAAGGACCACAGCAGCATCGAGGCGTGGCCGTTCGAAAGCACAAACCTGTCCCGGTTGGGCCAGATCGGGTCTTTCGGATCGAATTGCATCACTCGATTCCACAGCGTATAGACCAGCGGCGCCAGCGCCATCGGCGTGCCGGGATGACCTGACTTGGCTTGCTCCACCGCGTCAATCGACAGCGTGCGAATCGTATTGATGGAAAGTTGAACAACGTCGACGCCCGTCGCCGGTTCAGCGTACTGCGTGATGCTCATGGCTCTCACCTT
>DAIDJI010001127.1 GCA_027451455.1 Planctomycetales bacterium
CGGGGCTGGGGCTGGCAATCGGTCCACGACCCGCAGGTCTTGCCCACCGTGCTCGAGCGCTGGCGCGCCGCGCTCGCCAGCGGCGAACCGTTCGAGATGAGCTTCCCGCTGCGCCGCCACGACGGCGTCTTCCGGTGGTTCTCGACCCGCGCGGTGCCGCTGCGCGACGGCTCCGGCAAGGTCTTCCGGTGGGTGGGCATCAACACCGACGTCGACGCGCAGGTCAAGCTCGAGCAGCTGCAGCGCCGGTTGGCCGAGGAGCAGCTGCACGCGTCGGAGGAGCGCTTTCACGCCCTCGTCGACGCCGTGACCGATTACGCGATCTTCCTGCTCGACGCGACGGGCCACGTGGCGACGTGGAACGCCGGCGCGAAGCGGATCAAGGGCTACGACGAGGCCGAGATCGTCGGCAAGCACTTCTCGCTCTTCTACGCGCCCGAGGACCGGGCGGCGGGCAGGCCCGGGCGCATCCTCGACACGGTGCGCCGCGAGGGCCGCTTCGAGGACGAGACCTGGCGCGTGCGCAAGGACGGGAGCCGGTACTGGGCCGACGTCGTGATGACCGCACTCCGCGACGCGAAGGGCGAGCTCGTCGGCTTCGCGAAGGTGACCCGCGACGTCAGCGCCAAGCGGGCCGCCGAGGCGGAGCTCCACGCTGCGGAGGAGCGGTTCCACGCTCTGGTGGATGCGGTCACGGACTACGCGATCTTCATGCTCGATCCCGGCGGGCACGTAGCGACGTGGAACGCGGGGGCCAAGCGGACCAAGGGGTACGAGACCGACGAGATCGTCGGCAAGCACTTCTCGATCTTCTACACGCCCCAGGACATCCGGCGCGGCAAACCCGACTACGCGCTGCGAGTGGCCGCGGACGATGGGCACTGGGAGGACGAGGGCTGGCGCGTGCGGAAAGACGGCTCCCGCTTCTGGGCGAGCGTCGTCATCACCGCCCTGCGGGGGGACGACGGCACGCTGGTCGGCTACGCCAAGGTGACGCGCGACCTGACCGAGCGGCGACAGGCCGAGGAGGAGC
>DAIDJI010001128.1 GCA_027451455.1 Planctomycetales bacterium
GGTCGCCGGTGCCGGCTCCACCACGCCGTAGCCGCTCACGTAGCGGTGCAGGGTCATGCGTCTGAGCTCACCGACTTGAACGGTGATTCTGGGGCTCTTGGGCGCATCGGATCGCTCGGCGGCTGCAGAGCTCGCGCCACGCGAGCCGAGGAGCGCAAAGACGCCAAGCGCGAGCCCCAAGGCGGCGATGCCGCCGGTGATCAGTGTGCTGGATTTCATGGGCGTGTCGAGTAAGGGGAATTTTGTGCGGATTGCAACAGCGAGGGGCGCAGGGTGAGCGGGCTTTGCACCGCATCCTGCAGCGCGCCGAGCGCCTGCTGGGCGGCGATCCGGGCGGCGATCCGATTCTGCGCTCCGGCAAAAAAGGCGACCTCGGCGTTGGCGAGATCGAGCGGCTGCAGCCCTCCGGCGTTAACTTGCGCGCGTATGGACTTAAGCTGGCGCGTCAGGTTCCCGAGTAACGACTCGGCCGTCCTTACCTGCCCGAGCGTCGAGCGGTACGCGGCGAGCGCGCCATCGATCTGTGCCACGGCCGCCGACTGCACGCCGAGGAACTGCGCGGCGGCCACGCGGCGCCGGGCTCTCGCCTCGGCGATCGGACCCTGGTTCTGATTGAGAACGGGCAATGTCAGGCTGAGGCCGAGCTGCCACTCGCGATCGCCGGCGAGCTGCGAGTTCCAGGCGTAGCCCGGGCCGAGAGCGATGTTGGGCCACTGGCGGGCGACCTCGAGCTTCAGGGCCGACTGGCTGGCCGCGTACTGCGCGAGGGCGGCCCGCACGTCGGATCGACCGAGCAAAGCCTGCTGCCGCACTGCGGGCCGGGTGAGATCGCGCGGGAACTGCGTGAATCCGGCGAACGAGAGAGGCACGCCCCGCAATGCGCTTACCGGTACGCCGATCGCGGTGGCGAGCGCGATGCGCGCCTCGCGAATCCGGCCCTGCTGCGCCTGCCGGGCGAGGGTCGCATTGTCCAGCGCGATGCGCGCCCGGGTGACATCGTAGCTCGACACCACGCCGGCTCTGAATTGGCCT
>DAIDJI010001129.1 GCA_027451455.1 Planctomycetales bacterium
GACAGCGAGATCGTCTCTCACGGCGATCTCCGGCTTCACTCGCAGGTGGTGAGCCATGCCGGCGAGATCATGGACCGCATCGACTGGCGCGCGGAGGTACTCGGCATCGACGAGGCGAATTTCATGGGCCCGCAACTGGTAGATGTGGCCCAGCACCTGGCCGACAGCGGCAAGCAGGTGATCATCGCGGGGCTGGACACCGATTATCTCGGCCGGCCCTTCCCGCCGGTTCCTGACCTCCTGGCGCACGCCGAATCCATCACCAAGACACTGGCGATCTGCGTGCGCTGCGGCAACCCCGCCAAGCACACACAGCGGCTGCGCGGGTCTGATGAACTGATCGTAGTGGGCGCCGCCGATATGTACGAAGCGCGCTGCCGCCGCTGCTTCGAGCCCGGCATCCCCAAACAAACCGAGCTCGATTTCGTTCGCGCAAAGCGCGTGGAAAAGAACTGACGCGGCGGTCGCCGTCAGCTTTGGGCCTGCGACGTGTGGCCTTTCGACATGGCCGCTTCCATCCGCTTTTTCATTTCCTCAGGCGCCACGTCTTCCTTGTGTGTGGCCATGGACCACAGATGCCCGAACGGGTCTCTTAGCTGCCCGTAGCGGTCGCCCCAGAACATGTCGGCCGGCGGCATCACCACCTCCGCCCCGGCTGAGGTGGCCTGCTGGAAAGCCGAATCCACATTCTCCACATAGAGAAAGATGCCGCCCGTCGAGCCGCCCAGGGACTGCGGCGAACGCGTGCTCATCCCCGGCATCTCATCCGCGAGCATGACCATCGAATCACCAAACTTGAGTTCCGCATGCCCGATCTTGCCGTTCGGAGCATCCATCCTGACGGTCACCTTCGCCCCGAAAGCCCGTTTGTAGAAGTCCAGCGCCGCCGCGCCATTGTTCACCACCAGATACGGTGTGACGGTGCGATAGCCTTCCGGAATCGGTCTGACAGCCATGACTTGAAACCCTCCTCACTGAATAAGAACACAGCGTGCGCGGCGACGGGGTATCGGCCTTCACAAATCGCCG
>DAIDJI010001130.1 GCA_027451455.1 Planctomycetales bacterium
ACGAAGCGGGCCCTGGGTGAGGTCGCCAGAGGGGTGATCGGCCTCCAACAGGTCCTTCTCGACCGGGCCGAGGAGGCCGGTGAGTCCTACCTGCCCGGCTACACGCACATGCAGCGGGCCCAGCCGGTGCTCCTCGCCCACCACCTCCTGGCCCACGGATGGGCCCTGGCGCGAGACGTCGACCGCTTCGCCGCCACCCGGCGCCGCCTGGACGTTTCGCCCCTCGGGGCGGGTGCGCTGGCCGGTTCCTCGCTGCCCCTGGACCCCGACTGGGTGGCGCGCGAGCTCGGTTTCGCCAGCCGTTTCGACAACTCCCTCGATGCCGTTTCCGACCGTGACTTCGTGGCCGAGGCCCTCTTCGACCTCGCCCTGCTCGGTACGCACCTGTCCCGCCTGGGAGAGGAGATCGTGCTGTGGTCGACAGAGGAGTTCGGTTTCCTGCACCTCGACGACGCCTACGCCACGGGCAGTTCGATGCTCCCGCAGAAGAAGAACCCAGACATCGCCGAGCTGGCCAGGGGCCGGGCCGGGCGCCTGATCGGCGATCTGACTGGCCTCCTGGCCACCCTCAAGGGGCTCCCGCTCTCCTACAACCGGGACCTCCAGGAGGACAAGGAGCCGCTCTTCGACGCCTTCGACCAGCTCAACCTGGGGGTGAGCGCCATGGCCGGCCTGATCGCCACCGCCACCTGGGACCTCGATCGGATGCAGGCCGCGGCCGACACACCCTTCGCCGCCGCCATCGACCTGGCCGAGTGGCTGGTTGCCCGGGGCATGCCCTTCCGGGAGGCGCACGGGGTGGTCGGCGGGTTGGTGCGCGACGCGCTGCAGCGCCACGTACCCCTGACCGAGCTGGTCGAGGCCCACCCGGCCCTGGGCGCCGACGCGGTCGGGCTGCTGGAGCCGGGCGTGGCCGTGACCCGGCGGACCACCCGGGGCGGGGCCGGCCCCAAGGCGGTGGCCGAGCAGGTGCGCCGCTTCGAGAACCTGCTGGTGGAGACGGTTGGGCGGCT
>DAIDJI010001131.1 GCA_027451455.1 Planctomycetales bacterium
AGTAGGTCTTGAAGAACTTGGAGACGTCCGCGACGGTGGAATTGTTCAGGTCTTCGAACGAGCCGATCAGCGAGTGCGAGCTTTGCCAGTTGCCGAACATCAGTCTGGGCCAGACGTCCACAATCGCCGTGTTGTACGGCTGGTTGTCGAAGTTCATCCGCCGCTCCTGCTTCACCGCCTCTTTCTGGTTCTTCAGGTTCGGGTCGTTGATGGCCAGGCTGCGCATGCGGTCCGATTCGAGCCACAGCGCGGTGGCCAGCTTGTTGGAAGGCAGTACTTCGTAATAATCCGTGAAATCCGGGTGCGTGGAGCCGTTCAGGTTTCCGCCGTTGGATTCGATCAACTGGTCAATCATGCCCTTGGGCGCGTTGGCCGAGCCTTCGAACATCATGTGCTCGAAAAGGTGGGCGAATCCGGTGCGGCCCTTTTCCTCCGAGCGCGCTCCGACGTCGTAGATCATATACACCGCGACCACCGGCACGGCGTTGTCTTTGGACAGGACTACGCGGAGGCCGTTTTTTAATTGATATTTCTCAATCGGTATGGTCAGGTCCGCAGCCGCGGCAATGGCGCAGGAAAGCAAAAAACAGGCAATCCATTTTTTCATGACGTGTTGCCTCCAGGATATCATCGGGCATGAGGCTCTTCGGCCCCGCGCACCTCGCGCTGATCGCGGGCATCGTGGCCGCTGCGGTGTTGTTTTCCGTACTCTGCCGCCGCGGCCTCATTGCGCCGCGCCCCGTCCGCCTGGTCCTCGGGTGGGGCCTCGCCGCCAACGAAGTCGCCTGGTTTGTCTTTCGCTATTGGCATGAGGGCGTGCATTGGACCAATCTGCCGCTCCAGCTTTCCGACGCCGCGCTCTGGACCACGGTGATCGCGTGCCTGACGCTCGCGCCGTGGGCCGTCGAATTCTCCTATTTCGCCGGACTCGCCGGCCCGGGCATGGCCATCCTCACGCCCGATCTCTGGTCGCCATGGCCTTCCTATTCGGCCATTTACTT
>DAIDJI010001132.1 GCA_027451455.1 Planctomycetales bacterium
CCGATCTGTTCTCGTGTCTTGATCGCGAACGGGTATGAATCACCGCAATCCGTCCGATGCCGGCGAGGCCGCGGCGCGCGAGCATGCGCTGTACCCGCTGCACTTCCGCGCGCTGACCTGGCTCTGCGTGCCGCTGTGGCTGGGCGCGCTGGCGTGGTGCCTGCACATCGCCGCACCCTTGCCCTTCGGCCCGCTGGAACTGCCGGGCCGGCTGCTGGGCGCCGGCGTGATCGGCGGCACGCTGGCGATCCATGTCGCCCATGGGCTGACTACGCGACGATGTTCATACCGGCACCCCTCCCGCCGCCGTGGCGGGCGGCGGGTGATGGATCCGCGCGCAGGCGTGCGCATCGCGGACGCCGGTCAAAACCGGCGCCTGACTCTCGCCACGTCCGCTGGGCCCGGTGGCCGAATAGCTCAGCGCCGCTGCAGCCTGGACAGCAGACGCAGCAGTTCCAGGTACAGCCAGACCAGGGTGACGATCAGGCCGAAGGCGCCGTACCACTCCATGTTGCGCGGCGCGCCCTCGGCGGCGGCGCGCTCGATCATGTCGAAGTCGAGCAGCAGATTGAACGCGGCGATGCCAACCACCAGCAGGCTGAAGCCGATGCCGAACGGGCCGCTGCCGTTGATCAGCGGGATGTGCGCGCCGAAGAAACTCATCACCATGTCGGCGAGGTACACCAGCATGATGCCGCCGGTGGCGGCGACGATGCCCATGCGCAGCTTGTCGGTGACCTTGATCAGGCCGCTGCGATAGACCAGCAGCATCACCGCCAGCGTGCCGACGGTGAGCGCCACCGCCTGCAGCACGATGCCGGGATAGCGCAGTTCGAAGGTCGCCGAGATGCCGCCCATCGCGAACCCCTGGGCGAGCGCATACAGCGGCGCGGTGATCGCGATCCAGCGCTTGGCGAACACCGACACCAGCGCCAGCACCAGACCGATAATCAGGCCGCCGATCATGTACGGCGCGACCGCCGCCT
>DAIDJI010001133.1 GCA_027451455.1 Planctomycetales bacterium
CCGTTGACCAACCCTGTCAACACATCCACCGCGGCATAGATTCCTCGGCGCCAATGAAAGCGTTATCCCTCCGGTTCTGATCGTGCGATCGCCCACGTTCCGTCCGCCGCCCATGTCACCTCTCTGTGAGCTTCTGAATCGACTATATTGAGACTTCCGCCGTCCCGGCATTCCGGGCTCACTCAGAGGGGATTTCAACTACTAGAAGCCTGCCGCATGAAACAACTCCTGCTCGTCTTGACCCCCTTCCTCGCGGCCACGCTCCTTGCAGCCGCGCGCTCCCAACCGGAAATCCGTCACGTAACGCTCGCCTACATCGCCGATCTCCACGCCCAGATGGAGCCCCATCCGGAGCTCTTCTGGCACGCCGGAAAGCAGGAGATCGTACCCGCCGGCGGCATGGCGCGCATCGCCGCCGCGGTCGGGCAACTCCGCGTCCGGCATCCGGGCCAGGTGCTCTTCATGGACGCCGGCGACACCTTCCAGGGATCGGCTGCCGCCTACTGGAGCGACGGGCGTGTCGTCATCCCGGCTCTCAACGCGCTCAGCCTGGATCTCGCCATTCCCGGCAATTGGGAAGTGGTTTACGGTACCCGCGCGCTTGAGCACAACACCGCCGCCCTGCATTACCCCACCGTGGCCGCCAACATCCTGGACGCGCGCACGCAGAAACCGGTCTTCCCGCGCTACGCCATCCGCAACCTCAACGGCGTGCGCATCGGCGTCATCGGGTTTACCGATCCCGACGTGCCCCGGCGCCAGCCGCCCAGCTATAGTAGCGGCCTCACGTTCAAGGGCGCCGAGGTGCTTCAGCCCCTCATCGACCAACTGCGGCCCAAAGTGGACGTACTCGTCCTGCTCACCCACATCGGCCTCCCCAAAGCCGTGCCCCTGGCCGATAAGCTCCACGGCATCGACGTCCTGCTTTCGGGCGATACCCACGAGCGCACCTACGAACCCATCGTCCGCCCGAACGGCATCTG
>DAIDJI010001134.1 GCA_027451455.1 Planctomycetales bacterium
TGGTAGTCGAGGTCCATGAGCATCTGCGCGTACAGGTCGACAGTCTCTTCCGGAACCGTGGCGTTGGGGTAGGCCGTGCGCAGCACGGCGACAACCTTGAGGGCTTCGGCTCTCGTCATCCTCGCTCGCTCCGTTCCGCCTCAAGGGCCATCTTCGCGATGTCCGCTCCCGACAGCCCGCGTCCGTTCCGCAGACCGACCTTCGGAACGCTTTGATCGGGACAGCCGTTCAGTTCCCACTTCGGCCCCTCGACCAGCACCGTGCCGAGGTCAATCGCCGATGTGCGCCAGTCCTGCGACCTCAGGTAGCGCAGCACTCGGCGCGTCTTGTCGACGCCGAACCCCTGCTCGAGTAGCCGCTTGGCGATGCCGAGCTGCTTGTCTCTGCCAGCCGGCGCGATCGAAGCCGGGTCGACGCCGTTGACTTCGCACAGCGCCAGATACAGGTCGTAGGGCTGATCCGACGATGGCGCGCGCGCCGCGCGCGGCTCCGTCTTCTCTGTTCTCCTCTGCTCTGCTCTGTTCTGTATCTGTATCTGTTCTGGGGCGTTACGCTGCGTTACATCGCGTTGCACGCCGTTACCACTGTCGCGCTGTCGCTCCCGGTACGCCGCGACGCGCTGTCGTGAGTCGTCCTCTCGCTTCGGCTGGCGACGCTCCCAAGCCGTCAGCCGCCCATCCTGAATGACGCCCTTGGATTCCAAAGCCCCAATAACGGCGCGGATCTCGGACTCGTCGACGCCGGACCATGCACCGTATGTCTCGATGTCAAACCCCTCAACGGTGCCCCGATCGTCGTGCTGACTGGCATAGTCGAACAGCGCCCAGACGACGGCGGTGACGACCGGGATCGACACGCCGGCACGCCGCGCGACCACGATCCACTTCGGGTCCATCGGCGCCCCGTGCCACGATCGCCACCATTCCGCCATCGTCGTTCACCACCTCAGTTTCAGT
>DAIDJI010001135.1 GCA_027451455.1 Planctomycetales bacterium
GGCCCTCAGCCTGGAACCGGAGTTTCGCCGCAGCCACGGCTCGCTCTATAAGGCCCTGGCCGATGGTGGGGTCGACGAAGACCAGCTGCGGCGCCTGTTCATTGACCACCGGCCCCAGGAGTGGCCGAACGTCTTCGCCCTCGACGCTTCGACCTGGGCGCGACGAGACGCCGAGACCAGTCCGGAGCGAGGCTTTCACTACTCGGCCTCGCAGCACTCGGGGGTTCATCCCATCGTGGCGGGTTGGTCCTTCCAGTGGATCAGTCAGTTGGACTGGGCCCACGATTCGTGGACCGCACCCCTGGACGCCACGCGCATCGCACCAAGCGAGAACGCCACCGACGTCACGATCCGCCAGGTGCTGCGCCTCGTCAACGGCCTCCGCGTCGACGTCACCCGCGCCGCGCCGCTGTTCGTCTTTGACGCGGGCTATGACCCGATCGCGATCAGCGATGGACTCTCAGAGACGCCCGCCCAGGTTCTCGTGCGTATCAGTTCCAAGCGGGTGTTCCACTTCGATCCGGCTCCACCAACAGGTGGTCGCGGGCGACCGCCACGCCACGGGGAGCGCTTCGCCCTCTCTGACCCCAAGACCTGGACCACGCCCGCGGCGGAGTTGAACACTCACGACCCGCGCTATGGCAGGGTCAACGTGCGGGTGTGGCACGCACTGCACCCCCAGCTGATGGCCCGGGGCCGCTGGGCCACGTCGAGTCCGCTGCCGATCATTCGCGGCAGTGTCATCCGCGTTGAGGTCGAGCACCTGCCCACGCGCTCGACGGGAGTGAAGAAGACCCTGTGGCTGTGGTGGTCGGGACCGGGAGAACCAGACATCGATCTCTGCTCACGCGCCTACTTGCGACGCTTTGACATCGAGCACACGTTTCGCTTCGTCAAGAACTCGCTTGGCTGGACCACGCCGGCACTGCGGACACCCGAGCAGGCTGAACGCT
>DAIDJI010001136.1 GCA_027451455.1 Planctomycetales bacterium
ATGTCAGGCGCCATGGATGGCTGGGCTCCGGCTCCATCGCAGGTGACCTCGCCGTCCATCGTGGCGCCGATCCAGTTCCTCCAGAACTGGCTCCCGGGCTTCGTCAAGGTGATCACCGCGGCCCGAAAGATCGACGAACTCGTCGGCATCGACACCATCGGCAACTGGCGCGACGAGTGGGTGATCCAGGGCGTGATCGAGCCCATGGGCAACGTCGCCGTGTACCAGGACGGCACCAACGTCCCGCTGGCGGACTGGAACCCGAACTGGGAGCAGCGCACCATCGTGCGCTTCGAGTCCGGCGTGCTGGTCGGTCGCTTGGAGCAGGCGCGTTCGGCTGCGGCGATGATCAACTCGGACGCTGAGAAGCGCGCCGCGTCGGTCCTCCAGCTCGAAATCTGGCGCAATCTCGTCGGCTTCTACGGGTACAACAACGGGGCCAATCAGACCTACGGGCTGCTGAATGACCCCAGCCTGCCGGCGTACCAGACCGTCGCGGACGGCGCCAACGGGTACACCTGGGCGGTGAAGACGTTCCTGGAGATCACCCAGGACATCATCACGGCGATGAATCAGCTCCAGATCCAGTCCGAGGACAACATTGACCCGCAGTCGGTCAATACGACCCTCGCGATCCCGTTCAACGTCGCGCAGTACCTCTCGAAGCTGAACGACCTCGGCACCCTGTCGGTGGCGATGTGGCTGAAGCAGACCTATCCGAAGTGCCGCGTCGTGACGAACCCGCAGTTTGCCTCGGCGAACGGCAGTTCCAACGTGTTCTACCTCTGGGCCGATGAGGTCGAGGACGGTGGCACGGACGACAAAAGGTCGATCATCCAGGTCGTGCCGGTCAAGTTCATGGCGCTCGGCGTCGAGCAGCGGGCCAAGTCCTACATCGAGGACTTCACCAATGCGACGGCCGGCGTCATGGTCAAGCGCCCCTACGCGGTCGT
>DAIDJI010001137.1 GCA_027451455.1 Planctomycetales bacterium
CTGGATGATTTGCACCCGGCGGCGGGCGCTGCGGGCCGCCCCACGCACAATATTCTGAAACTCCACCATGTCCACAAGGCCGCTGCACGAGCACGTTACCAGAATGCCGCCGGGCTTTATCAGCGGCAACGCCAGCTTGTTAAGATCAAAATATTTCTGCCGCCCTTCGGCAAACTCCAGCCGCCCACCGATGAGCTTGGGCGGGTCAAGCACAATAACGTCATAGTTGCGGTTGTTCTGCTGCATTTGCCGCAGGTACGGGAAGCTGTCGGCATGAACGGTTTCGTAGCGGTTGGGCGCAATGCGGTTGAGATTGGCATTGCGGCGGGCCAGGGCGATGGCATTTTCGTCGAGGTCCACGGCCGTGACATGTTTAGCCTTGCCAAGCAGCGCCGCATAAATGCCAAAGCCGCCGCTGTAGCAGCACATGTCGAGCATGTCGGCCTCGGTGGTAAAGCGTGTGAGCGCCAGGCGGTTGTCGCGCTGGTCGCAGAAAAAGCCGGTTTTGTGCCCGCCGGCGAGGTCAATCTGAAAGCGTACCGCGTTTTCGGCGATGATGGTGCTCGCGGGACTTGGCGACTCACCTGAGTTGGCGGCCAGGGCCGGAAGCTTGAAGCCCTCGGCAAGCTGAATGTGTTCGTCGGCGCGAAACAGCACATGTTCGACGCCGAGCTGCGCGACCAGACATTCGCGAATTTGCTTCATCCGGCGCTGCGTCGCCACTGAAAACAGTTCCACCACAGCGCAGGGGCCGAAGCGGTCTACAATAAGGCCGGGCAGGCCGTCGCCCTCGGCATGCACGACGCGCCAGGCCTCGCTCGTTGCGTTAAGCCGCAGTATGTCTTGCCGCAGTGCGATGGCCGCAGCGAGACGTGTGGGTAAAAAGCCTTCATCCAGGGGAGTCGCGTCATAGCTGAGCATTCGCAGCGCGATTTGTGAATGGGTATTG
>DAIDJI010001138.1 GCA_027451455.1 Planctomycetales bacterium
TGGTGCTCGTGGATCCGTCGCAGGGTCTCATCACCCTCGTCCACGTAGAGCAGGACCCGGTCGGGTAGCACCTCCAGGCGCTGGGCGAAGGGTGCGAGTCGGTCGTGGTAGCCGTCGTGGGAGTCGGTGTTGAAGCGCAGCTCCACGACCTCTCGGGTGGAGTGATGGGTGATCAGCTCCCTGGGGGTACCCGAGGCCACGATCGTGCCGTGGTCCATCACGACAAGGCGGTCGCACAACTGCTCGGCCTCGTCCATGTAGTGCGTCGTGATGATCAACGTCACGCCCTCGCGCTTCAATCGGTACAACCGGTCCCAGAGCAGGTGACGCGCCTGAGGGTCGAGACCGGTGGTCGGCTCATCGAGGATCAGGATCTCGGGTTGATTGATCAGCGCCCTCGCGATGGTGAGTCGGCGTTTCATGCCCCCTGAGAGATCCTCCACGCGATCGTCTGCCCGCTCGCTCAACTGGGTGAAGGCGAGGAGATCGATTGCGCGTTCGCGAAGGATGGCCCGGGGGATGTCGAAGTAGCGGCCGAACATCTCCAGGTTGAGCCGCACTGAGAGCTCGAGCTCGAGCGTGTCCTCCTGGGGGACGACGCCCAGCCGGGCCCGGATGCGAGGCCCGTGGTGATCGGGGTCGAGGCCCAGGATGCGCAGCTCTCCCGCCGTCCGGGGGGACACGCAGGAGACCATGCGCATGGTGGAGCTCTTGCCCGCCCCGTTCGGGCCGATGAGCGCCAGCCGTTCGCCCGAGCGGACCGACAGGTCGATCCCGTGGAGGACCTCGCGGCCGTGGTACGAGGCACGGAGCCCGCGCAGCTCGATCCCGAGCGAGCCCGCGTCCGGCTGGTCCACGCGGCCATGCGCGCGGCCGCCATCCCGGACGGCGCCGGCCGTGACGTTCACAGCTCGTATCCCGACCGCGCCCGCCTGAGAAT
>DAIDJI010001139.1 GCA_027451455.1 Planctomycetales bacterium
GTCTCACGACCGCCGCTCGACCGGAGTCCCGGCCCCTCAGTTGGTATTCGGCTCGCCGCGGTGGACGCTTCGCCCCGAGTGAGGCATCCCGTTCCCCTCGCGCGCGTAGATGCCGGGTCGGTCGGCCGACAGGCACCGACCTGCCGCCCACTGCCGGAGCCTCTCCACCGACTCGCCGGCCGTGACGGCCACCGGGACGATGTTCGTCGCGGCCTCGATCAGCGGGACGTCGAGCAACGCCGCAAGCCGGCAACACGACCGGATCTCGGCGCCGGTCCAGTCGCGGGATTCGGGACGACGTTGATCCGGATCGAGGCCAAACTTGCGTACATACATCGACCAGATCTGCTCGCGCTGCTGGGCGCCGGGCAGGTCGAGAAAATAGACGGCGTCAAACCGTTCGGCCCGACTCAGCTCGGCCGGCAGCCTGGAGATGTCGTTCGCCGAGGCGACGACAAAGACGTCGCTTTCGTGGTCACTCAGGTAGGTCAGCAGGGTGCCGAACATCCGGGTCGACACCCCGCTGTCGCCCGATCCGCCCACACCGCTGAGGGCCTTCTCCAGCTCGTCGATCAGGACGACACAGGGCGCCATCGCGTCGGCGATCCGCAGGGCCTGGCGGGTCCGCTCCTCACTCTGACCGATCAACGAGCCCATGAGCGAGCCGATGTCGAGAAACAGCGTCGGCCGGCCCGTCTCGCGACCCAGGGCCTTCGCCACCGCCGACTTCTCCGTGCCCGGCGGCCCGAGCAGGAGGACGCCCCGGGCCCGCACATCCGATCGACGACCCGGCCGCAGGGCCCGGGTGCAGAACGACTTCAGGGCATCGAGGCCACCGAGGTCGGCGAAGGTCTCGCCGCCGTGGTGGAGCGTCAGCAGCCCGCTCTTCCGGAGCGACTGCGCCTTCAGATCCCAGAGAACCTCGGGCGCCAGCCGG
>DAIDJI010001140.1 GCA_027451455.1 Planctomycetales bacterium
CGGCAGCGGAGAGTGCCGCCCCAAAGGCAAAAGACTCCCGACTGGTCTGGCTCACCTTGGGCGCCCTGGTTTCGGCCGCGCTGCTGGTGGCGTTGTTCGTGTATCCCGGGTTCCTGCACCATGGCCGGTCGACCCCGTCGGTCGATAGTTCGCCCCTGGCGCTGCGGGTCGAGCGGTCGGCCGGCGAACTGCTGCTCACGTGGAACCGCGATTCGGCGGTCATCAAATCAGCGAGGCACGCGGTCCTTTCGATTTCCGATGGCGACCAGCACGAGAACGTCGAGATGGATCTGGGGCAACTGCGGAACGGCAGCATTGTATATTCGCCGGTGACCTCGGATGTGACATTCCGTATGGAGGTGTCGGGGCCGGACCAGGCGAAGACCACCAGCGAATCGGTGCGCGTGCTGCGCACCAGGCCCTCGCCCATGCCGGAGGAGTCGCAGAATGCGGCGGCAGGAGCGGCCAAACCGGCCCCGCCCGGAACCCCGGCAGTGCCGGCAAATAGCGGAACTCCCTCGGCGGCGCCGCAGGGCGATCCGGCCGCGGAGGCGGACGACGCCGCGCCGACCCATCTGGCGGAACCGTTGAAACAGTTTAACGCGGAGTCGTTGGCGCAGCGGCTTCGCCCCGCGCGGCCGACCGATATTCCGGCGGCCCCGGAGGTCAACGCGGCTCCGGAAGTCGCGGTTTCAGGGCTGAACCTCAACGGGGTAGCGTCGCTTCCCGCGCCGCCGCGCCCGGCCGCTCCGGCGGTCGCCAAGGCGCCGGCGCCCGCTCCGGCTTCGCCCGCGCCCAAAACCGCGGTGGCGGGAGGGCAAATCCGGCAGGCGGAACTGGTCTATCGGAAGAATCCCGAATATCCCAGGCTGGCACAGGAATCAGGCGTAAAGGGAACGGTGGAACTAACCGCCACGATCGGCGCCGACGGGCAC
>DAIDJI010001141.1 GCA_027451455.1 Planctomycetales bacterium
TCCGCGAGGCGCGCATTGCACTCGCCGGCGCGATCGGGGTCCCGGCAAGCGCATTGCGGGGAGTGCATCTCTCCTACTCCGGATTCAAGCAGTTCCCGCGCGATCTCACCCGGCCCACAGTACGGCAGCAGGCTTTGCTTGGTCGCGCTGATGTGCGAGCCGCTCTCGCGCAGTATGCGGCCCGCCAATCGGCCCTGAAGCTCGAGATCGCGCGCCAATGGCCCAACATCGCGCTCGGCCCGGGCTATGCTTGGAACTCGCAGCTCGCCGGCGATCGCGAGTGGCAGCTCGGCCTCTCGCTGACGCTGCCCGTCCTCAATCAGAACCAAGGCCCGATCGCCCAGGCGAGAGCCCGGCGCCGCGTGGCCGCCGCACAGTTCCTCGGCGTGCAGTCGGCGGCCGTGACCCAGATCGATGGCGCGCTCGCCGCGTACCGCTCGACGCTCGGGCAGGTGAGGACGGCCGACTCGTTACTCGGGAACCTGACGCACCAGCTCAAGTCCATACGCGCGCAGGTCAGCGCCGGCGAGTTGCAGCCGCTCGACCTCGCCGACGCCGAGGCCGCCTTCTATGCCGGGGCGCAGAATCGACTCGCCACTCGGATCGCCGCCCAGCAGGCGCTCGGCGCGTTGCAGGATGCGGTGCAGAGCCCGCTCACCCTTCGCCCCTCCCTGTTGCAATCCGCACAAAACATCCCTCACCCGACACGCCCATGAAATCCCGCACATTGATCACCGGCGGCATCGCCGCCTTGGGGCTCGCGCTCGGCGCATACGCGCTCCTCAGATCGCACGGCGCGAGCTCCGCGGCCGCTGAGCAGTCCGATGCACCCAAGGGTCCCAGGATCACCGTTCAAGTCGGTGAATTGAGACGCATGACCCTGCACCGCTACGTGAACGGCTACGGCGTGGTGGAGCCGGCACCGGCGACC
>DAIDJI010001142.1 GCA_027451455.1 Planctomycetales bacterium
TGGTGCAGGGCATTGGGTACTACCGCCGCAGCGGCGATACGACCGGGCTGATGCACCCGGTTCTAGCGGGTTGGCAGGTGGGCGACATTACCATTGCCTGTGCGTTTGACGTGGATGAACGAAAAATTGGCCAGCGTGTGGGCCGCGCCATCTTTGCCAAACCCAATAACAGCCGGGTTTTTTTTACGGACCCGGAGGATGATGGAGCAATGGTTCATGCCGGCCCGCTTGGCGATGGGGCGGCCGGTCATTTGGCGGGCTTTGATGCTTCGCAGCGACTTGAGCCATCGGCACAAAGCCAGTCGGTGGGACTTGGCGATGTGGTTCGCATTTTGCGACAAACCGGGGCGCAGGTGCTGGTGAATTATTTGCCGGTCGGTTCGCAAAAAGCGACCGAACTCTACGCCCAGGCGTGCCTTGAGGCCGGCGTGGCCATGGTCAATTGCATTCCGGTGTTTATCGCCAGCGACGCGGCGTGGGCAGGCCGGTTTGCCGCGGCGGGTTTGCCGATTATAGGCGACGATGTTAAATCGCAGTTTGGGGCTACCATTGTGCATCGGCAGCTTATGAGCCTTGCCGAGCAGCGGGGTATTCATATTGATTCGAGTTATCAGCTTAATGTGGGCGGCAACGCAGACTTTCTAAATATGCTTGAACGCGGCCGGCTTGCGAGTAAAAAAGTGAGCAAGACTGAAGCGGTCAACAGCCAGCTTCGCAGTGCGCTCGATGAAAAACACATTCATATCGGCCCGTCGGATTACATTGCATTTTTAGCCGACAACAAAGTTTGCTATGTGCGGATTAACGGCCGGGGCTTCGGCGGGTTGCCTTTGGAGTTAGACCTGAAGTTATCGGTTGAAGACTCTCCCAACAGCGCCGGCATTGTGGTGGATGCAGTACGCTGCGCGGCCTTGGC
>DAIDJI010001143.1 GCA_027451455.1 Planctomycetales bacterium
CGTCGGTGCGGGAAGGTGAAGCGCGAGCGGCTGGAGTTCCTGCTGGAGAACGCGCTGCACACCGAGCGCTTTGCCCGCTATGTCGGGCGCCGCTGCCGCACCGGCACGATCAAGGACATCGCCAAGGAGATGAATCTCGATTGGCAGACGGTCAAGCGCCTGGAGATGCGCTACATGCGGATGCAGCTCGAGCGCGCCCCCAAGCCCAGTCCCCAGGCGCTGGGGATCGACGAGATCTCCATCCGCAAGGGTCACGTCTATCGCATAGTGGTCAGCGACCTGCATCGGCAGCGGCCGATCTGGTTCGGCGGGGAAGATCGCTCCGAGCAGAGCATGGACGAGTTCTACCGGTTTCTCGGCGAAAAGAAGGCCCGCAGGGTGCGTCTTGCGGTGATGGACATGTGGAAGCCGTTCCGCAACTCGACCACCCGGCACGCTCCACAGGCGGCGATCCTGTTCGACAAGTTCCACGTCCTGCGTCACCTCGGCGATGCGCTCGACAAGGTGCGCAAGCAGGAGTACGCCCGCCTCAGCGGCAAGGGACGGGCGTTCATCAAGGGTCAGAAGTACGCCTTGCTCGCTCATCCGCACAACCTCGAGGGCTCGGCGCGCAAGAACCTCAAGCGACTGCTCAGCGCGAACAAACGGCTCAACACCGCCTACCTGCTGAAGGAATCCTTCGGGCAGATGTGGGACTATCGCAGCGAGACGTGGGCGCGGAAGTTCTTCGAGAACTGGCGGGCGCAGCTGAAATGGCAACGGCTCAAATCCTACGAGAAGTTCGCCGAGATGATCGAGCGGCACTGGGACGGCATCGCCGCCTACTGCGATCCGCGCAACAAGGTCTCCCTCGGGTTCGTCGAGGGATTGAACAACAAGATCCGTGTCATCCGGCGGCGGGCCTACGGTCT
>DAIDJI010001144.1 GCA_027451455.1 Planctomycetales bacterium
ACCCCACGTTTCTTGCCGGTGACGCAACCACCACATTTGTGGACTCCACGCCGGCGCTCTTTCGGCTTACCGTCCGCCGGGACCGGGCCACCAAACTTCTTACCTTCCTCGGCAACGTTATCGTCAACGGCTCACCCGACGTAAAACATCTCCCCGATCTTTCGGTCATGACGCCGCCGCCGGTCATACCATTTGAGCACGGCTCGGCAATCCCTGCCGGCTCACGCGACAAGTTCAAAGAGCTTGGCGCGGCCGGATTTTCCAAATGGCTGCTCAACCAAAAGCGGCTCATGTTTACCGACACCACCATGCGCGATGCGCATCAGTCGCTTCTGGCCACCAGGGTGCGTACCGTAGACCTCCTCGGCCCGGCTGACGCAATCGCCCACCGGCTGCCCAACCTCTTTAGCCTCGAGATGTGGGGCGGCGCCACCTTCGATACCGCCATGCGGTTCCTGCATGAAGACCCCTGGCAGCGCCTCGCCAACCTGCGCGAAAGAATTCCCAACATTCTTTTTCAAATGCTGCTGCGGGCCAGCAATGCCGTGGGTTACACCAACTACGCCGACAATGTCGTTAAATTTTTTGTCAAACAGGCCGCCGAAAACGGCATAGATGTATTCCGTGTTTTTGACTCGCTCAACTGGACGCGCAACATGCAGGTTGCTATGGATGCGGTGCTCAACAACGGCGCCATCCTTGAAGCGGCCATTTGCTACACCGGCGACATTCTCGATCCTAAACGCCATAAGTATTCGCTGCGCTACTACGTCAAGATGGCCCGCGAACTTGAAAAAATGGGCACCCATATCCTCGGCATTAAAGATATGGCGGGCCTCCTCAAGCCCTTTGCCGCGCAAAAGCTCGTCAAAGCTCTCCGCGAAGAAGTCGGCATTCCCATTCATTTTC
>DAIDJI010001145.1 GCA_027451455.1 Planctomycetales bacterium
GTACAAACACGCCAGCTTCGCGCTGGTGCCCGTGCCGCAGGGCGAACGGTCGTAGGCCTTACCGGGGCAGAGCACGAAGCTGCGGCTGTTCGCCCCCGCAACCGTGGGCGGTCCGAAAAGCTCGATGTGGTCGACCTCCGGGTGGCTCGCGTTCACCGCCTTCCGGATGCGCCAGGCGCAGTCCGTGAGTTCCTCGATGCGGTCCGGCGCCAACTCTTGCCCGTGGTCGCTCACCAGGAAAAACCAGTTGCCGCCCCAAGCCACATCGCCGTGTACCGTGCCCATTCCCGGTACCTCCACCGCGATGCCCGCCGCGCTGCGGTAGCTCGCCACGTTCCTTATGGTCACGCTGCCGTTTTCGTTCAGCCGCGCCTCCACCGGTCCGGCCACGGTATCGACCCGGCACGTCCCGCCCGTGATCCTGCCCATGTGCCGCAGCGTGGTCGCCAGCCCGATCGTTCCGTGCCCGCACATTTTCAGGTATCCGACGTTGTTGAAGAAGATCACGCCGGCGTCGCACGAGCGCTCGAACGGTTCGCACAGCAGCGCGCCCACGATCGCATCGTTCCCACGCGGCTCGTTCACCACTGCCGACCGGATGTGGTCGAACTCGCTGCGAAATCGCTCCAGCCGCTCCGTCAGAGGTCCTCTGCCCAGATCCGGCCCGCCGCCCACCACCACGCGCGTCGGTTCGCCGGCGGTGTGGGAATCGATCACTCGAATGCGGGTCATCGCGCGGCAGCCATGGGAAGCGGCAGCGCCGGCCGCGTGGCGATCGCGTGCCGGATAATCTTCAATACCTCTTCGCGTTCCGCGCCTTCGATCGGCAGCCGCGGCCGCCGTACCCACTCGCTACCCAGTCCCGCTTCCGCCATCGCCAGCTTGATATACTGCACCAG
>DAIDJI010001146.1:0-325 GCA_027451455.1 Planctomycetales bacterium
CTCGAGCGTATGGCAAAAACTTTTCGCTGATGCTAAGTACTATCGCCTGCACCGGGCTAAGCCATGTGGGAAATGCACCTGCAAAGTGTTCAATGAGTATGCCGGTGAAACGCTCCATGGAGCCGAACGGCGCCCGGTGAATCATAACTGGGCGATGGGGGGTGTTGTCTGCGCCCGTATATTCAAGAGCAAAGCGTTCGGGCAATACATAATCCAGTTGGACGGTTCCAAGCTGCCATTGGCGGCCAATGACATCCTTCACCAAAAAATCGAGCTTCGGCCCGTAAAAGGCGGCTTCGCCAATGGCCTCCTGCGATGTAATGCC
>DAIDJI010001146.1:335-895 GCA_027451455.1 Planctomycetales bacterium
GCTTACGCGGCACTGGTAATCAGTAAAGCCCAAGGTCTTAAAAACCAGTAGCACCATATCCACGGTGGATCGCAATTCGGCTTCCACCTGTTCGGGTGTGCAGAACAGGTGGGCATCGTCCTGAGTGAAGCCGCGGACGCGCGTCATGCCGGAAAGTTCGCCCGACTGTTCAAAGCGGTAAACCGTACCAAATTCGGCGAGGCGAATGGGTAGGTCACGGTAGCTGCGCGGTTCAGCGGAGTAGATTTGAATGTGATGCGGGCAGTTCATGGGTTTAAGCAGGTATTCGCATTCGTCACCGCTATCGCGATCTTTCATTTTAATGGTGGGAAATTGCGAATCTTTGTAGTAAGGATAGTGCCCGCTGGTTTTGTACAGGTTAATGTTGCCGATGTGCGGCGTGTATACGGCGTTATAACCGCGGCGGGCAAGCTCGATTCGCATGAAGTTTTCTAGCTCCTGCCGGACGATGCCATCCTTGGGCATCCACAAAATAAGCCCGCTGCCGACGAGAGGCGAAATGGTAAACAGGCCAAGCTGTTTGCCGAGAAGTCGGTGGT
>DAIDJI010001147.1:0-292 GCA_027451455.1 Planctomycetales bacterium
CTCGGCATCGAAGTAGTCCTCGAGCAGGCTCTGGTAGAACTGCTTGCGGTAGAGGATGTCGAGGCCCAGGGTGGGCTCGTCCAGCACCAGCAGGCGCGCGTCGATCGCCATTACCAGCGCCAGGTGCAGCTGCACGATCATGCCCTTGGACAGTTCGCGCACCTTCATGCGCGACTGCAGCTTGGTTCGCGCCAGGAACTGTTCGCAGCGGGCGCGATTGAAGCGCGGATGCACCCCGCCGACGTAGTCCACGGCGTCGCCCACGCGCAGCCAGCGCGGCAGCACCGCGACG
>DAIDJI010001147.1:302-890 GCA_027451455.1 Planctomycetales bacterium
GACGTCGGCGATGAAACTGACCTGCTGCATCAGGCGATCACGCTGCGTGCGCGGATCGAGCCCGAGCACGCTCAGATCACCATCGAAATCGGTGAGACCGAGAATGGCCTTCAGCGCAGTGGTCTTGCCGGCGCCGTTGGGTCCGATCAGACCGACGATGCGGCCGGGTTCGACCTTGAACGAGATCCCGTCCAGGGCGATGGTGTTGCGATAGCGTTTGCGCAGGCCGCGCGCTTCGATCAGGGCACTCATCGCGTGGACTCCTCGAGTTGGTCGGCTTCGCGCAGCAGGGTCTTGAGGTCCAGACCCATGCGTTTGAGGCGTGCAAAGAGCAACGGCCATTCCTCGCGCAGGAAACGCTCGCGCTCGGATTTCAGCAGCGCCTCGCGCGCGCCTTCGACGACGTACATGCCCAACCCCCTGCGCTTTTCGACGAGTTTTTCATCCACCAGTTCCTGGTAGGCCTTGGAAACGGTCAACGGGTTGATCTGGAAATCGGCCGCGACCTGGCGCACCGAGGGCAGCGGATCGCCTTCGTGCAGGGCGCCGTCCAGGATCATCGCCACCACGCGTTCGCGCAGCTGGCGG
>DAIDJI010001148.1 GCA_027451455.1 Planctomycetales bacterium
GGTGCTCGAGGATCCGCCGCCGCTCGTGCTCTTCAAGGACTTCGGCGAAAGCAGCCTCGATTTCGATCTGGCCGTCTGGCACGACTCCCCCGAGCGCGAGCCGATCATCGTGAGCGACCTGCGCTTCGAGATCGACCGCGTCTTCCGCGAGCGGAACATCGAGATCCCGTTCCCGCAGCGCGAGGTGCGCCTGCGGCAAGACGGCGCGGCGGCGCTCTCGGCGTGAGCTGGGCCGGCCCGCGGCCCGCCGCCGCGCGCCCGCGGCTCCCCCGATTGCGCGTGCTAGCCTGCGAACGAGGATGGCCGTCGCGCCGCAGATCCAGCAAGACTCGCTGCCGTCGCGCTTGTCGCAGCTCGCGCGCGCCCTGGAGGAGCGCTTCCTCGGCAAGGACGAGGTCATCCGGCTGCTGCTCGTCGCGGCGGTCGCGGGCGAGCACGCCGTGCTCATCGGCCCGCCGGGCACCGCCAAGAGTGCGCTCATCCGCACCTTCGCGCGGCTCATGCACGCGGGCTATTTCGAGTACCTGCTGACGCGCTTCACCGAGCCGAACGAGATCTTCGGCCCCGTCGACATCGCGGCCTTCCGCGAGGGCCGCTACGAGCGGCGCACCGAGGGCATGCTCCCGGAGGCGGAGATCGTCTTCCTCGACGAGGTCTTCAAGTCGAACTCCGCGATCCTCAACGCCATGCTGACGCTGCTCAACGAGCGCCGGTACGCGAGCGGCGGCCAGGTCGTGCGCTGTCCGCTGCTCAGCGCGTTCGGCGCCTCCAACGAGGTGCCCGGCGACGAGACGCTCACGGCCATCTACGATCGGTTCATCCTGCGCATCCGCAGCGACAACCTCGACGCGTACCACTTCCAGGATCTGCTCCAGAAAGGGCTC
>DAIDJI010001149.1 GCA_027451455.1 Planctomycetales bacterium
AAAGCATGATGAAGGACAAGGCGAAGGGCTGAACATGGACAGGAACAAACTCATCTGTGCTCATTTTGACGCCTACAGCGACCTTGCGTGGGTGACGAATGTGGAACCCAAGTTCAAGGCAGCGCTATGGGATGCGAAAGAGATCGCGTTATTTCGGCAGGCGTGGCAGGCAAACACAGAGGCCAGGGATTGGGACAGGTGGCAGGAGAAGGTGAAAGGCATGACCGACGCTGAGTTGCAGCGTGATATTGCCGAATGCCACGCCCAGATCGACGCCTTCCGCAAGGGATTGGCAAGCGACCGGGAGCGCTTCAAGCGGATCATGGACGGTAAGGACGAAAGACAGGCAAAACAACAAGCGACCAAAGATCGAGGAAGGGAGATGTGATGTCTAACCAGCGGCTTCAACACGATGCCGCCGAGGCCATCGCAACGGCGTGCCTCGATGTCATCTTCCCCTGTATCCATGTCGCGCTACACAAGCAGGCGTGGGAATCATTCTACGAGGTCGCAAAGCGTGCAATTGAGCATTACGAGATTCACGTCGAGCGCCTACGACATCGGCTGCATCCCAGCAAGAACGGAGGAAAATCATGTACCACATAATGCGTCGCATCCTGATCGTCACCGTACTGCTTCTGGCCTACCTGGCCGCCCTGGTCGTCTACCTCGTGCCTTACGCCTGGCTGGTATCCGCCGTCCTCGGTATTGTCATGCTGTGCCGGAGAACGTATCGCTACAGCGCCTACGGGACGGCACGGTGGGCCGATGCCAGCGACATCCCGCATCTGCTCGAAAGTAACGGCCTGATCGTCGGCCATATCGAGGGCAAACCGGGCAAGATTGCGGCTACCAAGGCTCTGTTTGACTCCCGACTCT
>DAIDJI010001150.1 GCA_027451455.1 Planctomycetales bacterium
GAACGTCCAGATGATCAGCGAGCAGATGCCGATCGTGCGGGCGGTGAGAAGCGGCAGTTGAGTCAGGCGGCGCTGGATGGCGCTGAAGGGGAGGTGGCCGTTGAGATAGTCGTCGATCGGACGGAACAGCCAGCGCCCTACGGCCCAGTTGATGATCAGCAGGAAGAGCACGCCCACGCCGACCGCGCGCCAGAGATTGCGCCGCACCGAAAAAACCAGGAACTCGTAGCCGTGGCGCGTGAACACGATGCCGTAATCGCGGGTCTGCAGCTCGGCCTGATCATGCGCGTAGCGCATCAAGGCGAGCAGGCGGCGGCTCTCGGTCTTGAGGGCCGGATCGTGTCCGGTCAGATTGAACGAAATCAGTACGCCGGCCGTGACGACCCCGATGATCGCAATGACCACCAGCATCTCGAGCAGGGTGAAGCCGCGCGCTCCCGAGCCGGCGCGGCGGGGGCGCAGCCGCTCAGCCGGTCGATTAATCGCCGAGGTTCCAGTTGCCGATGTCGGCATTGACACCCTTGCCTCCCGGCTGGTCATCGGCGCCGTAGGTGAAGAGGTCATAGGCCTGTCCGTGCGTGCCGGGATAGACGTAGTGATACGAGTGGCCCCAGGGATCTTTGGTCAGGCGCTGCAGGTAGGGACCGTTCCAGTGGGTGATCGAGGGGTCGTTCGGCTTTTTCACGAGCGCCTCGAGGCCCTCGTCGGTGCTCGGATAGACCGAGTTGTCCAACCGGTACGCTTGCAGCGCCTCCTGGATGGACTCGATGTCCTCCTTCGCCTTGGCGACCCGCGCCTCGTCCACCTTGTTGATGACGGTCGGCACGATGACCGCGGCCAGCAGGCCGATGATGACCACGACCACCATGATCTCGATGA
>DAIDJI010001151.1 GCA_027451455.1 Planctomycetales bacterium
CCGACCGGGACGAAGCTTAAGGTATCGCGCCGATCGCCGGCTGGAGCCGGCTCCTACAACGGACTGACCTGGACGAAGCTTAAGGTATCGCGCCGATCGCCGGCTGGAGCGGCCTTTTCCAGAGGAATACCTCCGACCCAGGCGCAAGAGACATGCGTCGGACTCGCCCGAGAACCACGGACATGACCACCCCAAAAGACGGCGATCCGCATGCGAGGCGTCTACGAGGAGGCCGGGCGTCCGAGCCGTACCGCTGCTACTTCGTTACTAAATGCACTGAGGGACGCCGGCCCATTCTCGCCGTGTCGTCCGCGGCCGAGACGCTCATCGAATCCCTCGGCCACCTGCGACGAGCCGGACGCGTCCGGCTTCTGGCCTTCGTTGTGATGCCGGACCACTATCACGCTGTCCTCTGCCTCTTGCCCGGCGAGGAACTCTCCGACGTCATGAGGAGTCTGGGGTCTTATACGGGACGTCGGATTCGTCGGGATCTTGGGCTTCCGCATAGAGTTTGGCAGGATGACGGGTTTTACGATCATGCCTGTCGGAACGACCGAGAAGTCTTCGACAGCGTGGAGTACGTCCATTACAATCCCGTCCGACGGGGCCTGGTGGCATCGACGGAGGAGTGGCCGTTCTCGAGCGCCTATCCGGGCTGGCGAACCATGCTCGATTGGGATTGGTGGTTGTAAGTCCTATTGCCGGCTGGAGCCGGATCTGACAGAAGACCAGGGGGGATGGCGTCAAAGATAAGCGCGTGTAGGAGGGAGCTCCAGCTCCCGACCCGGACGAAGCTTAAGGTATCGCGCCGATCGCCGGCTGGAGCCGGCTCCTACAACGACAACGGACCGACCCGGACGAAGCTTAAGGTATCGCG
>DAIDJI010001152.1 GCA_027451455.1 Planctomycetales bacterium
ACGCTGTCAAGCGGCGCGAACCGAGACATCTGCAACCCTGGAGCCCCAGTGCCCTCGGCTCTGAGAACTTTAACACCGCTCGCTTGTGAGTACGCTCTGACGCTGTGCTTTGGTAGATTCGTCGAGTCGGCGTCTCTTTGCGTTGCGCTCTTTTGGATTCGAACGGCCCAACCTTTGGGCTTTGCAAGGGAAGATTCAGATGCGATTCGATCGTTTTCTCATCGTCGGATTGGCGGGGGCGTGGCTCCTGTGCGCGGGTTCGACGCAACTCGTGCAGGGCAAGGAACAAGATCCTGCACAAAGCGCCGCGGTTCCGGCGAAGAGTGAGGCACCGCACGGGGAGCCGACAGCGACAGCACCGGCGAATCAAACGGATGCCCCGGCAAAGCATGGACCGGGAGGAGGTCCCGAGAGCAAACGAACCATCCTGGCGGAGTTCTGGCACAACTTCACACACAACCTCTTCAAGCCGCTCCTGCTGTTCTTTTACATGGGATTCTTGATGCCGATCCTGAAGGTGAAGTTCGAGTTCCCGTACGTCATCTATCAGGGCCTGACGATCTACCTGTTGATCGCGATCGGCTGGCACGGTGGCGAGGAACTGTCCAGGCTGCCGAGCGCGACGCTTGGGGGCGCAATGGGGTTCATGGTCACCGGGTTCGTCCTCAACTTCTGCATCGGCGTGGCGGCCTACCTTGCGCTCAAGGCCTTTACAAAACTGCGGATGGTCGATAAGGCGACCGTCGCGGGCTACTACGGCTCCGATTCCGCGGGCACATTCGTGACGTGCCTGGGCGTGCTTGGGACGATCGGAATCGCCTACGACGCCTACATGCCGGTCATGCTGGCCGTTATGGAGATTCCAGGCTGCCT
>DAIDJI010001153.1 GCA_027451455.1 Planctomycetales bacterium
TGGCAGTGCACCGAGACGACCACGCCCTCGATGCCGCGCACGTTCTCGCGGATGCCGCGGATGATCGCCCCGAACTCGTCGGGCGTCGTGTAGCCGACCGTGTCGGGGATGTTCAGCGTCGTCGCCCCGGCGCGCACCGCGCGCTCGAGGACCTCGTGGAGGAACTCCGGATCGGTGCGCCCCGCGTCCTCGGGGCTGAACTCGACGTCGGCGCAGAGGCTCCTCGCGTAGCCGACCATGTGCTCGACGCGCGTCAGCACCTCGGCTTGCGTCATCCGGAGCTTGTGCTTGACGTGGAGCTCCGAGGTCGCGATGAACGTGTGGATGCGCGGGCGCGCCGCCGGCGAGACCGCCTCCCACGCGCGGTCGATGTCGGCGCGGCTCGCGCGCGCGAGCCCGCAGACGATGGGCGGCTCGTCCGAGGGGCGCCCGTCGACCGCGCGCCCGCCGACGTCCCGTGCGATCGCGCGCACGGCCGCCAGGTCGTCGGGCGAGGCCGCGGGAAAGCCCGCCTCGATGACGTCGACCCCGAGGCGCGCGAGCGCGCGCGCGACCTCGAGCTTCTGGGTGGAGGTCATCGTCGCGCCCGGCGACTGCTCGCCGTCGCGCAGCGTCGTATCGAAGATGCGAACGTACCCTTCGCCGATCGTGCTCATCGCGCCCGCCCTCACTCGTTCGGCTCGACCTTGACCGGGTCCAGGAACGGCATCATGGCGCGCAGCTGCTCGCCGACCTTCTCGATGGGCAGGTCGCGCTCCTTGTCGCGCTGGGCCCGGAACCACTTGCGGCCCGCCTCGTTCTCCTCGATCCAGTTGCGCGCGAAGAAGCCCGAGCGGATCTCCTCGAGGAGCTTCTTCATCGTCTCGCGCGTCT
>DAIDJI010001154.1 GCA_027451455.1 Planctomycetales bacterium
GTGCGCGGTCGGCTGGATGCCGACCGGCTGGGTGTACGGCTCGACGCCCTGGTAGATGCGCGCGAAGTCCGTGATGTCGGGCAGCTTCTCGTCGATGACGGCGCGGCCGAGGTGGTGCACGTCGAGGTAGACGTAATCCTTGCCGTCGACACCGCGCCCGGCGCGAATCTCCTCGTAGATGGCCCGGCTCACCACGTCGCGCGGGGCCAGGTCCATGAGGGTGGGGGCGTACCGCTCCATGAAGCGCTCGCCCTTCCCGTTGAGCAGGATCCCGCCCTCGCCGCGCGCCGCCTCCGACAGCAGCACGCCCAGCCCCGCCAGGCCCGTCGGGTGGAACTGGTAGAACTCCATGTCCTCGAGCGGGACACCGCGCCGGTACGCCAGCGCCACCCCGTCACCGGTCAGCGTGTGCGCGTTCGACGTGATCCGGAACATCCGGCCGAAGCCGCCGGTCGCGAGCAGGACGGCCTTGGACCGGAAGACGTGGAGCGCGCCGTCCGCCAGCCGATAGGCGACGACGCCACGGCTCACGCCGTCCTCGATCAGCAGGTCCACGACGTGGTACTCGTCGAAGAACCGGACGGCGTGCTTGATGCACTGCTGATACAGCGTCTGAAGGATCATGTGCCCGGTCCGGTCGGCCGCGTAGCACGCGCGCCGGACGGGGGCCTCGCCGAAGTTGCGGGTGTGTCCGCCGAACCGCCGCTGGTCGATCCGGCCGTCGTCGGTCCGGTTGAACGGCAGGCCCAGGTGCTCGAGCTCGATGACCGTCTCGATGGCCTCCCGCGCCAGGATCTCCGCCGCGTCCTGGTCGACGAGGTAGTCGCCACCCTTGACGGTGTCGAACATGTGCCACTCCCAGTGGTCC
>DAIDJI010001155.1 GCA_027451455.1 Planctomycetales bacterium
GAATCGGGCCGGCGATGGTGCCGGTGCTTACAGGCGCAAATTTGTCGGTGGCGGAGGGGGAGTTTGTGGCGATTACCGGGGCTTCTGGTTCGGGCAAAAGCACGCTGCTTCACATTGCCGGCGCGCTGGACCGGGCGGACACCGGCACAGTGAGCTTTAAGGGGCAGGCTCTGAACCGTATGTCGAGCGGCCAGAGACATGTCATGCGCAATCGTTCGGTTGGTTTTGTCTTTCAGTTGTATCATCTGCTGCCGGAGCTTAACGTGCTGGAGAACGTGATGTTGCCGGCGATGGTTGCGGCCCCGACATGGATGGCCTTGGTACGGGCTCGCCCGCGGAAGCGGCAGGCATTGGCCTTGCTGGAGGAGTTCGGCCTTGTAGAGCGATTGCACCATCGGCCGGGGCAGCTATCCGGCGGCGAGCGGCAGCGCGTCGCGATCGCCCGGGCGCTTATCAACGAGCCGGCGGTTTTGCTGGCGGATGAACCAACCGGCAACCTGGATCCCAAAACCGGCCAGACGATTCTCGACGTTTTGCTGCGGCTGCACAAAGACAAAGGGCAGACGATTATATTGGTGACGCATGATGCGCAGATTGCGGCACTCGCGGATCGAACGGTTCGACTGCTCGATGGCCGGGTACAGGTGGCTTCGCAAGGCTAAATGTCGCCGAATATGGGCGGCTATTAAACCATTGGAGTTGAAGCATACATGAGTTTTTGGCGGCGAGTATTCAGTGAGAAGCCAGGCGGAACCGACGGCGGCGAAGATATGCCGCTGATGGGCTTTGGCGAGCACTTGGAGGAACTGCGCCGGAGGGTGATTTACGCCATTTTGGGCGGCGTAGTGGGTATTGCATTTTGTCTTT
>DAIDJI010001156.1 GCA_027451455.1 Planctomycetales bacterium
CGAGCGCGTCCGCGCAGAGGCGCGGGCCAGGAACCACACCGCCACCGAGCAGACCCTCCCCGACGGGTCCATCCTCCTCGAGATCGAGGTGGGAGGACAGGCATGAAGAAGATCATCCGCGTGATCGTCTCGCCCACCGGCGAGACGCGGGTCGAGACCAGGGGCTTCGCCGGCGCCGAGTGCCGCGAGGCCAGCCGCCCCTTCGAGCAGGCCCTCGGCCTGCGGGCCGACGAGCGGCTCACCGCCGAGTTCTACCAGGAGCAGCCGGCCGAGGAGCGGCTGCGGCAGTCGCAGTGACGCCCGCGCCAACACCATCCCGGGAGTTTTCCCGATGCCAGACAACCGCGACCCGCCCGACGACCTCGCGCTGCTCGATGCCGTCGCGGCGGCCCTGCGCGCCGAGCTGGGCGACGCCATCGAGCAGCAGCCCGGCTTCCACAACCCCGACGAGGCCGGCCAGGTCAACCGGGCCTTCCGCGTCGTGGTTCGCCTTATCCTCCGACCGGAGACGCCGAGGGAGGACGATCCGAACCTCCTGAGCGACACGCTCCGCCGGCTCGCCCGGCGCCGGCTCAAGGCGGGCCTGCTCGCCACCCACGAGATCGAGCACCTGCTCCCGCTCGAACATCAGGGACGCGACGACTGGCTCGCCTACCTGATCCTGACCCCCTGGCCGGAGATCGAGCATCTGCTCGACACCCGCGGCCCCGACAGCCTCTGAAGACCGTCGTCCCACCCTCCCTTCCGATCCCTCACACCTAAAGAAAAGGAGCCGCTCCATGACGCTCGCCGAGCGCCTTGCGGAGTACGTCCGCGCTGCCTTCACCGGGCTCTGGATTCAGTCCTACGAGCACG
>DAIDJI010001157.1 GCA_027451455.1 Planctomycetales bacterium
CGTAGTGGCCTGGCGCGGGCTGGCCGACAAAGGAAACGCCGTCTTGGCCAAACTGGAGGGGATAGCGAAATGAGCTGCGCAAAGTGGAGGAAAACTCGGAGCGGCACTTTCGTAATTGGGCCACTCGACGCGCTCGGCAGGGTTTCGCCGCTAAACGGAGCGGGAACGCTGTGGAACTGGTGGGCGTTGGATGCCACCTCAGACATTGCGCCATCGCTCGAAGAAGCCAAGATGACGGTCGAGCAGCGCCTGGAAAACCTATGCGAGATTATCCAGAAGGCGCTGGGCAAGGAGGACAAGTGAGCAAGCAACGCGAACACGGGATTAGCTGGACAGATGTGACCTGGAGCCCGATCGTGGAGGAGCGCCTGCTGGACCCGTTGCGGTGGAAGCGACCCAGGCGCATTTTCGTCAACTCGATGAGCGACCTGTTCCACGAGTCGCTGCCGGACGAAGCCATTGATCGAGTGTTCGCGGTGATGGCGCTTGCGCCGCAGCACACCTTCCAGGTTCTGACGAAACGGCCGCACCGGATGAAGCGCTATTTGAACGCCGCCGGCGTCCAGCGTTCCATCGCGTCGTGTGCCTTCAGCCTCATGCACGGGAGCGTCCTCGCGGCTCGGAGCAAAGGCTTGCATGACACCTTCCTCTGGGCCACGCGCGAGAGCACCAAGCCCGGGGAGTATGTAAATTACCTCGCTGGTATCGCCGCCGACCGCTGGCCACTCCCGAACGTCTGGCTTGGTGTCAGCGTCGAGAATCAGGCGACAGCAGACGAGCGTATCCCGCTGCTGCTGGAGACGCCGGCGGCGGTGCGCTGGGTAAGTGCAGAGCCACTTCTCTCTAGAATTGA
>DAIDJI010001158.1 GCA_027451455.1 Planctomycetales bacterium
TGGTCATGTTGCGCAGGTGGCCGAGCAGGCCGAAGCCCGTGACGTCGGTCGCGGCGTGTACGCCGACCGCCTGCATCGCGTCGCTGGCAGGGCGGTTGAGGGCGGCCATCAGGTCGATGGCGCCTCCGATCGCGGCGAGACGGTCGACGTCCTGCTTCGCGGCGGTCGTGATGATCCCCACACCCAGGGGCTTGGTGAGGACCAGGGCATCTCCGGGGCGGGCGCCGGCGTTGGTGATCGTCTTCGCGGGATGCACCACCCCGGTCACGGCCAGGCCGTAGATGGGCTCGTCCGTCTTTATCGTGTGCCCGCCCACGATGTCGATGCCGGCCTCCTTCGCCTTGTCCGCCCCGCCGCGCAGGATGTCGCCGAGCACGGACGGCTCGAGCGTCGCGTCCGGGAAGCCGACGAGGTTGAGCGCCGTCACCGGCTTGCCGCCCATCGCGTACACGTCGCTGAGCGCGTTGGCCGCGGCGACCCGCCCGAAGTCGTACGGCGCGTCGACGATCGGCGTGAAGAAGTCGGTCGTGAGCACGAGCGCCGTGTCGTCGCTCAGCTTGTAGACGGCCGCGTCGTCGGCGGTGGCGCTGCCCACCAGGACGTTCGGATCGGTGACCGCGGGAAGGTGGCCGAGCAGCGGAAACAGGTACCCCGGGGGGTGCTTGGCCGCGCACCCGGCGCGCTTGGCCATCTTCGTCAGGCGGACCGTCATGGCCTGACCTTCTACCGCCGCGGCGAGGACTTGGCCATCCACCCTCCGAGCGAAGGCCGAGTCAGCCGTCCTGGTACACGGCGTTGTGCGCCGCCTCCCCGACGAGCGGGTACTCGTAGTCGCCGTCGCGCATCGTCTT
>DAIDJI010001159.1 GCA_027451455.1 Planctomycetales bacterium
TCAGGCGTAATCGCCCGAAGTGAGTTTGTGGCGGCATAGCGGACAAAAACATCAGGATCATCACATGCCCGCAAAAGGGCAGGGATTGCGGCCCGGCCCTCGACCCCGAACCTGGCGACAGCACGCGCGGCTGCCACCCTGACCCGGGGATTGGCGCATTGCAGCGCGTTCAGGACAGGTGGCAGAGAAATCTCCGGGCGGAGAGCGATGCGCCCGAGGGCATCGAGCGCCGCGCTAGCCAGGTTGTCATCCTTGTTCGTGGCGCACTGGCCGAGCAGAAACAGGGCAGGAGCAAGGTTGGTCCCTGCGGTCTGGCGCAGAATGCTGCCGAGGCTACCCGCCACTTGGCTCCGATAGGGAAAGGTGGAATCCGCGAGCGCAATCAACAGGGGAGGCAAGGCATCCTCTCCAATGAATGTCAAGCAGTAGGAGGCCTGCTGAGAAGCATAGGGATTGTTCGTATCATTCACCAGACGTGTTAGCTCCGGAATGGCTGGCTCGGCCTGTGCCCGGAGAATGACAAACCCGGAGGCAGCGAGCTGAAATCGAATGGCCGCATCATCCCGGAGCGAGGCAACGAAAGAGCTTTGAGAGATGGGCGCTGGGAGTTTTTCCAACAAAGCCCAGATTCTATCCCGCGCTGGGGATGGTTGGTACCGAAGCCAACGCAGCAGGCAGGGCAGCGCGTTGGTGCCTATCGAACGCACCGCCGCTGTCGCTTGCTGCCCCATTGCTGGCGCTGCTTCGCGATTAACTGACTTCGCATACAGCAGTAGCCATTCATAAAGCGAGCGACCTTCATAACGCGGTTCGCGGTCCGGCCAGAGAACAATGCCGATAACCACCAGTCC
>DAIDJI010001160.1 GCA_027451455.1 Planctomycetales bacterium
AGCGTGCCGGGTCTGCCGGGTTGCTGCTCGCAGGGCGCCACCGAATCCGAGGCGCTCGAGAACATTGCCGATGCCATCCGTGAGTATCTCGAGGTGGTCGAGGAACTGGCCGCAGAAGCCGAGCTCCGTGAGGTTGAGGTCACTGTTTAGCCGTGGCGAAGCTGCCGGGAGTCAATCATCTCGACGCGATTCGGGCGCTGGAGAAGGCGGGATTCCACATTCGGCGTCAGGGCAAGCACATCGTGATGACCGACGGCACGCGGATCGTCACTATCCCACGCCATAACCCGGTCAACGCGATCACTATGGGGACGATCGTGCGTGGTGCCGGCATGACGATCGATGAGTTCCGCCGGCTGCTTTAACTCAAGCCTAACACTCGGTAGCAGCGGACCCGCTGCGCGCGCCGCTGAACCTGGGCGTTAGGTGAAGAGGAGCAGAGCCATGGACATAACCCGTTCCACGACGGTGCTGGCGCTCATCCTTTCCGCCGCCTGCGGTTGCTCAGCGACCGATCATCCCGCGAAGGAGGACCAACCGATGGCCAATGCGGCCGAAGTCGTGCGGACGTTTTACCAAGGGCGCGTCGGCGATTTCGCGGAGCCACGGCTACGGATCGGTGGCGGGCCGCTGCACTCGATCGCGGGGCCGGACGATTGTGAAGCGGTGCCGACCGCGATCTTTGAGGCGGTAGGGTTCTACTTCGTCAATGTGGTGGAGCAGGACAACGGGAGCGTGTTCGTGTTCCGAGCCGATGCGGGCGGCGTGTTCACCTACGGAGTATTGGCTACCACAGACGGCAGTTCGAGTCATCTGGAAGTCTACGGCCGCGAC
>DAIDJI010001161.1 GCA_027451455.1 Planctomycetales bacterium
ACGGTGACCATCCGCTGCTGATCGCGCCGATCCTCAGTGCGCGCAAACCATGGCTGCAGCCCGGTCCGTTCGACGCCGCGGGGGACGAATGAACGCGCCGTGCCGATCGCAGCGCGAGCGCGGTTTCATCCTGCTGACCGTGCTGGCGATGGTGGTGGTGCTGGCGCTGCTGGCGACGGCGGCGGCGATCACGGTATCGCGCCTGCGCCGCGAGGCGATCGCGCAGCAGGACCATCTGCGCGGCGAGCTGGATGCCTATTCGACCCGTTCCACCCTGCTGTATCTGCTTGGCACCCAGCGCATGACCTTCGGCGGGCTCACTGTCGATGACCGCGTCGTTTACACCACCGAGGAACAGGCGGCGCGCAAGGTCGATCCCGAAGACGTCACGATGTCCTATACGCCGGTCGGCAATGAGATCCGCCTCGACGGGCGCGCCTATCGCGGCCTTGGTGATGCGCGGTTCGCGCTGCAGGACGATCGCGGCCGGCTGTCGATCGACTGGGCGGTCGCGGGCACCTACGACAATCTGTTGCGGCAATTGAAGGTGCCAGTCGACCAGCGCGGCGTGCTGACCGACCGCCTGCTCGACTACCAGGACAGCGACGACCTGCCGCGGCTGAACGGCGCCGAGGCGCCGCGCATTCCCGGCATTCTCAACGTCTCCTTCGAGGGCGTCGAGGGCGAGAGCCTCGTCACGAGCCTGGCGGAGCTGGCCGTATCGACCGGCTCGGCCTGCAATTCGGCCTCGGGCGAGCCGTCGTACGTCCTGCGTGCCCTCGGCCGCGATTCGCAGCTGGCCCAGAGCTCGCTGCGCTTCAG
>DAIDJI010001162.1 GCA_027451455.1 Planctomycetales bacterium
GATCAAGGCCAGATCCGGCTCGGGCTTGCTCCGAGCGGAGACGACCGCCGGGTCCTCTTTCCGCACATGCCACCCTTCGCCGACGAGGCGACTCAGGGCCCGGAATCCCTTGTTTCCCGCCTGCACGTGGGGGCGATTCCGTCCCATCCTGGTCACCAGGATTCCTTCGATCAGTTCAACCCGGTCCTCCGGCGCAAGGATGTTGGCCTCGACCATCCGATCGTACTGCTCGACGGTCAGACGATAGATGCGCGACCAGCAGCTATCGCCAGACTCATTCGTCGGCGACGACGGGGCGAAGGGCTCGAGGACAGGCGCCTCGGCGGGCGTCATGGTCGTGGTGGACATGGTGCGGCCTCCGGTCGATCGCCTCGGGATTCCGATGACCGTATTGTAACCCTTCCGCGTCGAAGGGAGGCGAGGGCGTCCTCGCGTCATCAACGGACGGCGACGATGCTCAACTCGATGGCCTCGATGGCCTGCGCCGCCTTCGCCTTGACGGCGACTCTCGGAGCGGGGGAGTCCAGAAGGAATCAGGGGAGCAGGTCGGCGACGCGCACCCGGCCAGCCTCGGCGCCGTCGAGGATGACGGGGACGTCCTGATCGCCCGAGAAGACCTCGGCCTTGCGGTACGCGCGGCCCTCGGGCTCCGAGAAGACTTCGAGCTGGTGGTCGACCAGGTTGATGATCCAGTAGAAGGGGATGCCGCTGGCGGCGTAGAGCGCCTTCATCTCGTTCTGATCGGCGTGGAGGCTGGATTCCGCAATCTCGGCGAGCAGGGCCAGATCGCCGGCCGAGACGTCGCGTTCGAGGTAGTCTTC
>DAIDJI010001163.1 GCA_027451455.1 Planctomycetales bacterium
TGCCTGAAGCTTCGGCTGAAAATCCCCCATCCTCGCATGCACAATCTGCATCCCGCCAGCCGACAACTCCGGAGTCTTCGCCAGCATCGTCTGCCCCACCGGAGACTTATAGAACGCCAAAATCCCGTCGATCTCCTCCTCCGAATACGTCGTCGCGTACAGCTTCACATACGCAGGCTCCAGCGCCGCCCATCCCACGCTCTCATTCACCACCTTCATCGACTTATCCATAAAGTCCTGCATCAGCTTCTGCTGCGCCGGCGTCAGCTGCTCCGCTCCCGGAGTCTCCTGCGCCATCGCTTTCACTTCCCCCTGGATCGAGCGCATCATCTGGTCCAGCATATGGTCCATCCGCATCGTCGCAAACAGCTCCTTCACCTTCGCCTGTTTCGACGCATCATCCGCCCTAGCCACAGTCGGAACTACCGCCAACATCACAACCAGCACTACGATCCAACGCTTCATTTAAATCTCCTCTCAATCCCGTCTAGCCCAACGAACTCTCGTCGCGCTCAACCGCTTCTAAAATCTTCTCAGACTCCAGCGGCTTCCTTGCAAAGTAATACAAACTGAACGCCAGCGCAGCAAACGCCAGCACACTCACCCAATCTTTATAGAGAGGGTTCGCCGACGTAAACCGAGGCAGCGTCGTATCCCAATGCTGCTCATACACATTCCCGCAAACCCCCAGCAGCCCCATAATCCCTCCCGCCGCAATCAGTCCCGACGCAAACAGGCTCCCCGGAGAGATCTCGCTCTCCACCTCGCTCTTCGGCCCCGTCCCGCTCTTCTCCATCGCGCGATCCACCATCCACCG
>DAIDJI010001164.1 GCA_027451455.1 Planctomycetales bacterium
GCGGAGGCGGCGACCCACCTTCCGAGGCCGAAGACGGTTTGACGCGTGGCGAGGAGCAGAGCGCCGGCGAGCGCGCCGACACCGGAGGCGCCCATCAGCCAGCCGAGCGTGGCGGCATCGCCGTGCAGGATATTGGCGGCGAAGATGGGCATGAGCACGGCATAGGGCATCCCGGTGAGGCTGACGACGCCCAGCAGGATGAGGATGGCGTGCACGGGTGCGTTGTGCACCACCCAGCGGAAGCCTTCGATGACATGAGCGACGGGCGAGCCGCCGCCGGCGAGGCGCGGGGCGCGCTCGACGCGCATGAGGGTGAGGCCGATAATCACGGCGATGTAGCTGACGGCATTGGCGAAGAAGCACCAGCCTTCGCCCATGGTGGCCACCAGGATGCCGGCGATGGCGGGGCCGATGACGCGGGAGGCGTTGAACATGGAGGAGTTCAGCGCGATGGCGTTCATCAGGTCGGCTTTGCCCACCATTTCGACGATGAAGGCCTGGCGCGCGGGGATGTCGAAGGCATTGACCATGCCGAGGCCGGCGGCGAGGGCGAAGATGTGCCAGATGCGGACGGTGTGGGTGAGGGTGAGGGCAGCAAGCGCGAAGGCGAGGATCATGGAGGCGGTCTGGGTGGCGATGACGACGCGGCGGCGGGGATAGCGGTCGGCCACAATGCCGCCCGGAGGCGAGAGGAGAAAGACGGGGATCTGGCCCGCGAAGCCAATGGCGCCCAGCAGGAGGGAGGAACCGGTGAGGCGGTAGACCAGCCAGGCCTGAGCGACGTTCTGCATCCACGTGCCGATCAGGGAGATGAGC
>DAIDJI010001165.1 GCA_027451455.1 Planctomycetales bacterium
GGTTTAATCACCGTTCCAGGAGGGATTCCGATGCGGAAAGTGATTGCAGCCGCGGCCGTCGCCCTGCTCGCGGGCGGCGCGGCCTACGCCCAGCAGGGTGACGCCCTCGGCCAGGCGCTCGCCAGCGAGGCCAAGGGGAACGAGCGGAACATGGTCGGCGCCGCCGAGGCGATGCCGGCCGACAAGTACGGGTTCAAGTTCGAGACGAACACGTTCGGCCAGATGATCTTTCACGCCGCCATGGCGAACAACATGCTCTGCGCGATGATGGCCGGCGAGAAGGCCCCCGACACGCCGGTCAAGGCGACCGGCGACAAGCAGGCGCTGATCGATCAGATGAAGAAGTCGTTCGACTACTGCCAGAGCGTCTTCCCGAAGGTGACCGCCGCGCGGTTGTCCGACAAGGCGTCGTTCATGCACCACGACGTCACGGTCGCCTGGGTCGTGCTCCATGCCGCGGCCGACTGGGGCGATCACTACGCCCAGGTCGCGCGGATGCTGCGCGCCAACGGGATCATCCCGCCGTCGGCGCAGCGCATGAGCCGCGGCCACTAGCCCGTGATCTGAATCGTGCGCGTCGAGCCCTCGCCGATCTCGATGCGCAGGGCCTGCTTGTCGAAACCAAACCGCACAAACTGCAGGTGCCGGTCAGCCAGCGCTCGGACGCGGTGGTCGAGCCGATGCTGACCGACCAGTGGTTCGTCGATCTCACGTCGGACATCCAGAAGGATGGCCGCCTCGGCGGTCGCAAGGCCATCACCGAGCCGGCGCTGGAAGCGGTGAAATCAGGCGCGATCCGCTTCGTGCCCGAGAACT
>DAIDJI010001166.1 GCA_027451455.1 Planctomycetales bacterium
GTCAACAACACATCTGTCGACATCGGCGCGGTCGAGACCCAGCCGTACGTCGTCACGAACACGAACGACAGCGGCCCCGGCTCGCTCCGTGCGGCCGTCACCGGTGATCTTCTAGGCGATCAGCCCGTCGTCTTCTCCCCAGCACTCAACGGCCAGACGATCACGCTCACCAGCGGTCCCATCGTCGTCAGCCACGATGTGACCATCCAGGGGCCCGGCGCGGGCCTGCTGACCGTCAGCGGCGGCAACGCCGTTCAGGACTTCGTCGTCAGCGCGGGTAACGTCTCCATCGCGGGCCTGACCATCGCCAACGGCTTCGCCGCGCAGGGAGGAGGCCTCTTCAATGGCGCCAATCTGACGCTCACCAACGACGTGTTCTCGGGTGACACCGCCGAGAACGACCCTGCCGCACTGACACCGATCGGCCAGGGAGGCGCAATCTACAACGCCCAGGGCGCGACGCTCACGGTCACGGGCAGCACGTTCTCCAACGACTACGCCGATGGCCTCGGCGCCCCAAGCTCCAACCCGACCGGCCAGGGAGGCGCGATCTACAACGCCCCGCCGACCCTGAATGCTGCGGGCCTGGTCGTGACCCCTGGCGGCGTCCTGACCGCCACCGACGACACCTTCAGCGGCAACGCCGCGCAGCAGGAGCGACGGGTGTACGGCGCGCAGGGCTACAGCATCGTCGGCTACTCCTCGGCGCTGCCGTCCTACGCCTCGGTGTCGTACAGCCTGGGGAACGTCTACACGTGGTCCTCGAGCACGAACGACCCGCTCGCCCCGCAGAACCCGACGTCCGGCAC
>DAIDJI010001167.1 GCA_027451455.1 Planctomycetales bacterium
CGGCGGACTCCGCGATGATCTTGCTGATCGGCTTGCCCGCCCCATGACCCGCGGCGGTCTCGATCCGGATCACCACCGGGGCGTCGCCGCCCTGGGCCGCCTGGAGCGCGGCGGCGAACTTGAACGAGTGACCCGGCACGACCCGGTCGTCGTGGTCCCCGGTCAGCAGCAGGGTGGCCGGATAGCGCTGCCCGGTCCGCAGATTGTGCAGCGGGGAGTAGGCACGCAGCCAGCGGTACTGCTCCGGGTCGGCCGGGTCACCGTAGTCCGAGATCCAGGCCCGGCCCACCGTGAACCGGTGGAACCTGAGCATGTCGAGCACGCCGACGGCCGCGACGCAGGCGCCGAACAGTTCCGGGTGCTGCGTGAGGCAGGCGCCGACCAGCAGGCCCCCGTTGGACCCGCCCATGATCGCGATCCGGTCGGCCCGGGACCAGCCGGAGGATGCCAGCCAGCGCGCGCAGGCACAGAAGTCGTCGAACACGTTCTGCTTGCTGCCGAGCCGCCCGGCATCGTGCCAGGCCCGGCCGTACTCGCCGCCTCCGCGCAGGTTGGCCACCGCGAGCACGCCGCCGCTGGCCAGCCAGCCCGCGTGCAGTACCGAGAAGGAGGGCGTTATCGGGATGTCAAAGCCGCCGTAACCGTACAGCAGCACCGGCAGGTCACCCGTCGGCTGCAGGTCGGCGCGCCTGGTCAGAAACATGGTCAGCACCGTGCCATCGGCCGAGGTGACCCGCACCTGCTCGGTCCTGAACTGATCTAGGTCGATCGCGCCGGCCGAGCGGGCGAGCAGCGTCGTGGTCCCGGT
>DAIDJI010001168.1 GCA_027451455.1 Planctomycetales bacterium
GATGGCGGGGGCGGCACGTGCCGTGCCCTGCCGGCATGCTCACGCAGCCGGGAGCTCGGCCCGCCGTTGGCAAGATGGCAGGTGAGCGAACCGGTTCCCCTCTATCTTCGTCGGTCGTCGTTCATCTGTCATCCGCCGCCCGTGTCTCAGAGAACCACTTTCCCCGTGGCCAGCTCGTCTTCCCACTGGTCGAGCAACGGCCAATCCACGGCGCACGTGCCGAAGTCCGACATGTGCGTATAGCCTTCAAGCCGCGCGATGGTCGCGTTCAAAAGCGCGTTGTCCTTGCGGAAGATCGGACCGTGCGACGGGAGCAGGTATTCGGCGTCGCAGTCGCGGATGCGCTTCAGGCTGGCGACGAAGTCGGGCAAGTTCGAGCCGTGGTGGGCATCGATGACGCCGACGCAGCCGTCTCGGAAGATGTTGTCGCCCGAGAAGAGCAGGGGGCCCATCCGGAACGCAAGCTGGCCGGCGGTGTGGCCCGGCGTACTCCAGACCTCCAGGCGCTTGTCGCCGATCGTGAGCACGTCGCCCTCATCAATGGTCGTATCCACCTTGCAGCGCGGCATGGGGATGTGGATGTTTTGTGCGTCGATCCGTGCATACGTGAGGACTTCGTCTCCCTCTTCGAGCGGGGCAACGCTTTTGGGATGCGCGGCCACCTTGCATTTGAGGACTTCGCGCGCGCGGGCGAGGCCCTGAATATGGTCGGCATCGGCGTGGGTGGCCAGGATCAGCTTGCACGCCGAGAGACTGAAGTTCATCCGACGGATCAGCTCCAGCACGTCCGGGAGTTCGTC
>DAIDJI010001169.1 GCA_027451455.1 Planctomycetales bacterium
CGTGCTCGCCGGGCGGCGGTCCTGGCTGGAGGGCGAGTGGGCGCTGCGGATCCCGGCGGGGCTGGCCGAGCGGGCCGCCGCGGCCGAGGCTGCCGGGCAGACCGCGGTCTACGCCGGCTGGGACGGGCAGGTCCGCGGCGTGCTGGTGGTCTCCGACACCCTCAAGCCCACCTCGGCCGGGGCGATCGCCGAGCTTCGCCGCATGCGGCTGCGGCCGGTGCTGCTCACCGGCGACAACGCCCGCGCGGCCCGCGCGGTGGCCGCCCAGGCCGGCATCGACGAGGTCATCGCCGAGGTCCTGCCGGCCGGCAAGGTCGACGCGATCAAGCAGCTCCAGGCCGCCGGCCGGGTGGTGGCCATGGTCGGCGACGGCGTCAACGACGCGGCCGCCCTCGCCCAGGCCGACCTCGGCATGGCCATGGGCACCGGCACCGACGTGGCGATCGAGGCCAGCGACCTGACACTCGTCCGCGGCGACCTGCGGACCGTACCGGAGGCGGTCGCCCTGTCCCGGCGCACGCTGCGCACCATCGAAGGCAACCTGTTCTGGGCATTCGCCTACAACGTCGCCGCCGTGCCGCTGGCGGCACTCGGCTTCCTCAACCCGCTGATCGCAGGAGCCGCCATGGCCTTCAGCTCCGTCTTCGTGGTAACCAACAGCCTCCGGCTGCGCACCTTCCGGCCCCGCCACCCGGCGTCGTAGCCCGCAGCAGCCTGGTCAGGCCCGCCGCAGCGCGCCTTCCCGCCATGCGTACGCCACGCCCGCCAGCAGGAGCGCTAGGAAGGTGAACATCTCGGTC
>DAIDJI010001170.1:0-293 GCA_027451455.1 Planctomycetales bacterium
TCGCCCCAAGCCTTCAAGCAGGCCCTGGAACAGCGCCTGAGGAGCGCATCAAGCAGCGGTGTCGACTTCGGGCGCCGACGACAGCTCCTGGTCTTCGACCGATTCTTGGCCCGAGTGATGGCTGTCTTTGGTGATGCGGCACTACTGAAGGGCGGACTCGTGCTCGAGCTGCGCTTGGAACGCGCTCGAACAACCAAGGACATCGATCTGCGGCTAATCGGCTCACCAGAGCACGTACTCGCGGAGCTTCAGCAGGCCGGAAGACTGGATCTTAAGGATTTCATGACGTTCGA
>DAIDJI010001170.1:303-792 GCA_027451455.1 Planctomycetales bacterium
ATCACTCCTGACACCGAGCATCCGGAGATACAAAGCGATGGTATGCGGTACGAAGGCTTTCGATTTCGCACGGAGTGCCGCTTGGCGGGCAAGCTCTATGGTCAACGCTTTGGGGTGGACGTTGCATTTGGCGATCCCATTCTCGGGGAACCTGAGATCGTCAACGCCGAGGATACCCTTGCATTCGCCGGCGTCGCGCCACCGGCGCTGCGGCTATACCCGATCGAAACGCACCTCGCTGAGAAACTCCATGCGTACACGCTTCCGCGTCTGCGTCCCAACACCCGCGTAAAAGACCTTCCGGACATTGCACTACTCGGCACCATGCAACCGTTGGACGCAAAACGACTGCGCCTGGCGCTGACGCAGACCTTTGAATTTCGCGGCACGCACGCTGTGCCGTCGTCGGTTCCCAATCCCCCTGCCACCTGGTCCACTCCCTACGGCCAGCTGGCTAGGGAAAATGAACTTGCTTGGATAACACTCGAG
>DAIDJI010001171.1 GCA_027451455.1 Planctomycetales bacterium
GCTCCAGCCGTCAGTGACCGTGGATTCGAGGTTGTCGAGCAAGGTGGGCATCTCTCCTCCTGGTGTTGGAAAAGGCGGCCGACCACTGGGGCCGGCCGCCTCGTTGGTTTGCCATCGCATCTCGATGTTGTTCGATCACGCCGAACCTCTGAGGTCGTTGTCGGGCCGCTGGTCCGGCTTCCGATCCTCCTCTTCAAGCGCGCCGGCGATCCACTCAACGTCTCGCTGTCCCACGACCGCTCGGGATCGAGCCGGCCGGTGGCCGGGTCCTTCCCGAGGATGAAGGGTGGCCCTCGAATCGAGGGAAGCGGTCGAATCGCGGGGCCGTCACTGCCGACGCCCCCACCCTGTCGCCTCATCGCACGATCCCAAGGACCGGGATGCCGCAGGTCGCGGGCGACCCGTCGGCCGGGTCGACGGGGACGACCCGCAACTCGCCGTCGTAATCGCCCGTGAAGACGGCCGGCTCCGTGGCGTACCGGCCGAGCGAGCCGAGGATTGCGTCCAGCTCGTCGGCGCCGGCGTCGGTGAACTCCGAGCCGCCGCGGAACGTCAACTCGATCGCATTGGGGACGACGTCGATGGTGATGACCTCGAACTCGTCGCCCCGCAGGTCACGGAGCTCGTGAAGGATCGATTCGACCTCCGGGCATCGGCGGAGCCGCGCCGTGCCCGCGATCAGATACCAGGCGCTCATATTGGAACCTCCTTTCGTTGTCATCCGGGCCTTCGGGTCAGCGTGGTCTCACGACCGCCGCTCGACCGGAGTCCCGGCCCCTCAGTTGGTATTCG
>DAIDJI010001172.1 GCA_027451455.1 Planctomycetales bacterium
AGCGACAGCGCCGAAGCCGCGCCCGCGCCAGCCATGGGCCTGCTCGCCTCCGGCAGCGCCGCATCCGGCGATGCTCCAGCCTCCAGCGGCTTCCATATGCCCTTCTTCGGCAGCACTCTGAATGTCGGGGCCGTCGTCGAGCCCCTCACCGCGCAGATGGCCGACTATCTCGGCGTCGAAAGCGGCCTCATGATCAAGCAGGTCGCCCGCAAGAGCATCGCCGATGCTGCCGGTCTCCATGCCTTCGATGTCATCCTCAAGGTCGGTTCCGATCCAGTGCGCACCGTCTCCGACTGGGAGCGCGCGCTGCGGTCCAATCAGGGCAAATCCGTATTCGTCACCATCCTGCGCGACAAGCACCAGCAGACCGTCTCCCTCCTCATCGACAAGCACCGTCACGCCTGAGCATCCGTCTCTTGCAGCGACTGCCTGCGGCTGCGCACCTCTCCACGCGTCCTTGCGCATCTCAACTCATCCTGCAGATCCCTTAAAGGTCAGACCATTCAGCCCGCTTCCAGACATGGGTGATCCCTTTGCGCATCGTGGAGAATCGCCTCCCCGCAGTCCCGTTCCGTGAAATGTCCAATTGACAATGCATATTACAAGGGTTGACAATTTCAGCGCGATATAACTTCGCTTTCCTGCGAATCCATTTTTGAAAAGGATGCCAGTCTATGTTGAAAATCCGCCATCATAAGCAGAAATTGGTTAGACCACTGATTTCAATCGAAAGGGCAGAGGTTCGACGTGACCTGCATGCGCCCAGAGCCATCAAAGGCTCGCTTGCCTC